>DATLMN010000237.1:0-11333 GCA_035537255.1 Pyrinomonadaceae bacterium
CAAGATTAATATCTTGCATGCCGCTCTTCTTTACTCCGTGCCGGTCACTGATTTTGCAGAATGCTCTCCAGTTCCGACTCGTCCATGCGGTAGGACTCATTGCAGAAGTGGCAGGTCATTACAGCGCCGCGATCTTCGCGCAGCATCGCTTCCAATTCCTGTCGATCAATTGAAGAGATCAATGAACGCGCTCGCTCGTGCGAGCAGGGACAAGCGAAACTAACAGGGCGCTCGTCCAGTATTTCAAATTCGATTGGCCCAAGCGCGCTGCGTAACAGATCAACGGGACACGCGCCTTCGCGTATCATCGTCGTCGTCTGGGGCGTTTGGCTGACACTCGACTCGATTGTAGCGATGGTCTTTTCATCAGCGCCGGGCATAATCTGAATCATCAATCCGCCCGCCGCAGCGACTACTGCCTCACCCGCTTCATCAGCGCGCAAGAGGACGCCCAGCATCACAGCCGACGGAATCTGCTCCGACTTGGTCAGGTAATAAGCGAAGTCTTCCGCGATCTCGCCCGAGATGATCGGGACAGCGCCGCGATACGGATCACGATATAGTCCGACATCGTAACCGGATTCGCGCGTCACATAAAACATGCCCTTGCCGACTATGCCTTTGACATCGAGCTTGCCCGTGTCGTTGTTGAGCGCGATATGCGCTTCCGGGTTACGCACATAGCCGCGTACCTGCCCCGCTGCATTCGCTTCGGCCGTGATGCCTCCGATGGGCCCATCGCCTGTGATCTGCACAGTCAGGCGATCCAACTCTTTCAAACTCGAACCGAGAAGAAGTGTGCCCGTCAATGTTCGACCCAGTGCAGCAGTCACAGTCGGCGTCGTCTGGTGGCGGCGCGCTGCTTCTGCGACTAGGCTTGTAGTGACTGCCGCCATGCAGCGCACAGTGCCGTCCGCTGCCGTTCCATGAACCAGTGTGTCGCCTTCAAAGTTCTGTTCCCTAATCAAATCCTGCTTGCTCGACTTTCTTGACGCTCTATGGCAAATTTTAGATAGCAAACTCGGAATTTTAGCACCGTTTTGGTCGACTTTCAGGTCGCCGCGCCGGGCGAAGTTGACGGGAGTCAAAAATCCCGTGCGAAAAGCCGTTGAGGGCCTGGAAAACAGGCCAGAAGCCGTCCCGAGTCCCTGTTTTGATGCGCCAAAGGCGGTAAAAGATGTTGATGTAAACTCTTAACTAACACACTCTATTGCACTGAAAAAAAAGATGGCCACAATATATTGACATCGTGTTAATTTAAATGTATAGTGCGCGACGCTTGGGACGAGGCAGGCAAAAGCGTAGACGCGATGCTCTCCCGAATCGCGCTTCGCACGGGATTTCGTCGCCTCAAAATAAGCCAGCCGCAGTATCCGAACCACATTTCGAACGGCGCAAAGCGAGCTTCAGGGAAGCGCCGCATATTTTTTGAACCTCGAAGGGCCTCGTGCCGACTGACGGCGCGGGAAAGGCAGAATAGATGAGCACCGTTATCGACCCGAACACCTCCGACCAGACTCCGACACCAGCCGCCGCTGCAACAGCCGTTTCGACCCGTCGCAGTGGCGCGACACTCGGAATCAACGCGCGCCGCGTCGTCAGCAAACGTTATTCATTAAAGGATGCGCATGGAGATGCGCTCGAAGGGTGGCCGGATATTGTGCGCCGTGTGGTGGCGCACGTCTCCGTCGCCGAGACGGATGCAGAGCAGCGCGATCAATTCTATGCGGAGATGTCGGAGGTGATGCTCAATCGCGAGTTCGTTCCCAACACGCCCTGCCTGGTCAACGCTGGCAAGTCGAACGGGCAGCTCGCCGCGTGCTTTGTGCTGAAAGTTCCGGATTCGATCTCGGGCATCATGGATCATGCGAAGGCCGCCGCCACTATTCATCAGACGGGCGGCGGGACGGGAATGACTTACGAGTTTCTGCGTCCATCGGGCGCGATGGTCAGCACGACGCGCGGCGTCGCCTCCGGGCCGGTCTCCTTTATGAACATCGTCAATCAGGTGACGGACGTGGTAAAGCAAGGTGGAGTTCGGCGTGGCGCGAACATGGGGATGCTAAGAGTAACGCACCCGGACATCCTGCGCTTTATTCATGCGAAGAACGATCAGCACTCTCTGACCAACTTTAATATCTCTGTCAATGTCACGGACAAATTTTTAGAGGCCGTTGATCGCCACGAATGGTTTCAACTGGAATTCGATGGTGAGCCCTGGACTGATCCGATCTTCGATCCGGTGACGGGCACTGACTATGCTCTGTATCGCAGGGCGGATGGCTCGACGATTACCTTCAGAGACAAGGCGACGTTTGAAGCGACGGACCTGACGGGCGCGACCAAAGAAGATGCGCCGCGACCGGGAATGGTCTATGCGCCGGACATCTGGAATCGCATCGTGGCGAGCGCGCATAAATACGCCGAGCCGGGCATAGCCTTTATTGACGAGGTCAACCGGCACAACCACATGATGAAGTCCATGGGGCCGATCTATTCGTGCAACCCTTGCGGTGAACAGTTCCTGCATTTCTCGAACTCCTGCAACCTCGGGTCAATCGATCTCAACAAGTTCTATGACCCTGCGAAGCGCGTTGACTGGGAGCGCCTGCGTGAAGTGACGCACCTGTGCGTGCGCTTTCTAGATAACGTGATAGATACCTGCACGTGGCCGCTGCCTGAGATTGATGAGACGGTCAAGCGCACGCGCCCTGTGGGTCTTGGCATCATGGGCTTTGCAGACCTCTGTATCAATCTCAAGGTCGCTTACGGCTCGCCGCAGTCCATTGATTTGATGGACGAAGTGATGGGCTTCGTGCGTCGCGAGGCTTGGATGGAGAGTCTTAGGCTCGGTGCAGAGAAGGGCGTCTTTTCAGAATACGAGCCGAACAAGGATGCGTACGACGAATTCCTGCGCGGCCTGCTGGGCGATGTGATCGATACGGAGTTGGGCGGTCGTATCACTCCGCGCAATTACGAGGTGACGACGATTGCGCCGACGGGAACGATCTCGCTCGTCGCCGAGACCTCTTCAGGAATCGAGCCCAATTTTTCATGGGCCTACGTACGACAGGACACTCTGGGCACGCGCACCTATGTTCACACACTCGCCGCACAGGCCCTCGGCGTCAATGTAGACCAGACCGATCAGGCATCAATCGACGCGGCGGCCGCGTACGTCGTCGAGCATGAACACGAATTGCCGCCCTACTTCATCTCTGCGATGGACATCAGCGCAGAACAGCACGTGCATGTGCTGGCGGCGGCGCAGCGCAATGTCGACAACTCTGTCTCGAAGACCTGCAACGGCGCGTACACGGATACCGTCGAAGCCGTCGACGCGCTCTATAGACTGGCGCGCCAGCTTGGCTGTAAAGCCGTCAGCTACTATCGCGACGGCTCGCGCGAGGGGCAGGTGCTTACTTCCATGAAACAGGAAGAGAAGGGCGAGCTGGCCTGTAATACGGAAGCGACCGTCGAAGTCCTAGACGAGCCGCCAGCCAGTCACGAAGACGCCGCCCACATCGTTCACGTGCATACGGCAACGCAGCCACAGCCGCAGCCATCAGCGATTCGTATAGAGCGTCCGCGCGAGCTGCGCGGCGCTACCTGGCAGATACCCTTCGACGGACAGAACCTGTACGTCACTGTCAATCACGACGGCAAGTCCATACAGGAAGTCTTTGCGACGGGGCCGATCTCCGGGGGCGTGGGCCTGCTGGCCTCCAAGATGCTGCGCGGCGGATTCGACGAGGCAGAAGTCGCGCACAGTCTCAACAAAGTAACGGGCACGCACGCCGTCTGGTTTAACGAGCGGCTACTGACTTCGCCGGAGCAGGCTGTGGCCGAATGCATCATGCTTACCAGCCGCCGTCTACAGGGCCAGCCAGACTCTGCGCGCGCCGCAGGCAAAGGCGCGGCGACTGCTCTGCCCACCGCAGGCAGCCAGATGAGTTCCATGATCGGCGTCTGTCCGGAATGTCACGGCCAGTTAGAGCACGCCTCCGGCTGCGACTTCTGTAGAGATTGCGGCTACTCGAAATGTAAATAGGCCGCGACAAGGGTCAAAGCTTCGAGCGCGCTCAATAAAGTTCATACGCCGCCCGCATCGCTACAAACGATGCGGGCGGTCTCGTCTTGATATACATCCTTAAATCTGAAAGGCTCTGACTGGTCGCAGATCAAACTGCGGCTAGCCGGTTTGAGTTCGGTTCTGTAAAGCTGTAATTTATTACTCAATGGTTTCCCCTAAGCTCGCGCCAGACACGCATGCAGGATTGGTCTCCGGCGAGCGTCCTTCATCCTTTCGCGCATGGCGTCATCGCGATTATCGTCTGATGTGGGTGGGCCAACTCATCTCTGTGACGGGCTCGCAGATGCAATGGGTGGCGATCAACTGGCATGTCTATTTGCTGACGCGCTCCGCCCTGGCGCTGGGCTCTGTCGGGTTGGTCAGGGTCATACCGATCATCCTTTGCTCTCTATTAGGCGGAGTGGTGGCCGACGCGGTTGATCGTAAACGACTCATCCTCGCAACACAGCTTGTGATGTTAATGAGCGCAGGCGTGCTCTCACTGTTTACAGCGAGCGGTATGCAAACGATCTGGCCCATCTATCTGCTGACGGCCATCTCGTCGGCAGCCGTTGCCTTTGAAGCGCCCGCGCGACAGGCCCTGCTTCCGGCGCTCGTTCCGCCGGAAGATTTTCAGAATGCCGTCAGTCTTTACTTGATAGTCTTTCACGTCTCGATGATCGTAGGCCCGGCCATTGCCGGACTGCTGCTCGGCTCGCATAGCCCCGCGCTGATCTACGCCATCAACGCCGCGTCGTTTCTGGCCGTCATCTGTGCCCTGTTGATGATACGCGCCAGCGGCCGCGCGAACGCCAGTGGTGAAGAGGCTTCGCGTGTCAGCTTCAGCGCGCTCAGCGAAGGTTTAAGTTTTGTCTGGCGCACTCCCGTGATTGTCCAGACGATGACGCTCGATTTCATCGCGACGTTTTTCGCTTCGGCGACGGCGCTGCTGCCGATCTTTGCGATGGAGATTCTTCATGTCGGAGCGCGAGGCTTAGGTATCTTGGCCGCAGCCCCAGCCGTGGGCTCAGTCCTGACGGCGCTGGTGATGGCGCGCCTCGGCACGCTGCGCCGTCAGGGAGCAATCGTCATCGGCGCGGTCGCGATTTATGGCACGGCGACGATCATGTTCGGTCTGTCGCGTATCTTCTGGCTGTCGCTGCTGTGCCTGTCCATCACAGGCGCAGCCGATACCGTGAGCACTGTACTTAGACAGACGATTCGGCAGCTCTCTACGCCGAACAATTTGCGCGGACGCATGACCTCCGTCAACATGATCTTCTTTATGGGCGGGCCGCAGCTAGGGGAAATGGAGGCGGGCGCGGTCGCGACCCTGACGGGGAGCGCTGCCATCGCCGTCGTCACCGGCGGCATAGGCTGTTTGGTCGCAGTCCTCCTCGCGGCGTTGATGGCCAGAACTCTTTTGAGATACGAAGGGACGCGCGAGGTAATCAATACTGAAAGCTGAGCGATAAATTTTCTCTCTTGCAAGCCTTAACGTCCGGCATGTACTATGCGGGCCGTAACAATTCTTCTCAAAAACTTTTTTGAAGCAGAGGAACGACTGATGCTTGTCGAATGCGTTTCGCGTCCTGAGCTGAGAGCGCCCGTCCTCGAATTGATCGGCCGGATTCAGCGGGCGCATCAAGACGGCGAGTTTACGCTCGCGCTCGCAGACATGTTCTTGTCCTTCGGTCTTTCGCTGGGCCAAGCTGAGTGGGCCAAGCTTCGCGCGCGGGGGCTGGTGCGATTCTCGCCGCAGTCCGCCTCGCAGGGAACTTTTGTCAATCAAGGCGCGAAGCGGGAATTACCGACAGACGACGGTTTGACCATCGTCATTCCAGAGACGCTCGCCGGGGATTACATCACGACCGAGACCTCTCTGACCTTAAAGTTTGCTGAAGGCTCTGCGCTTCGCGGCTGCAAACGCGTGTTCGTCCTGATCTGCCAGGACATCATCAAGATAGATGCCGACGAGCACAAGCTCTACATAGACTTGCCCGGCGAAAAATACGATCTCTGTTTTGTTTTCTGAAGCCGAAAAAAGATGGCAGATGAATGGACGCCGCGCGAAACGGGCACGCATCAGGATCACGTCATCGCACACGTGATCGGTGCGACCATCCTGGGCCATTTCGTCTTAGAGCAGGCTGTACATATCCTGCTCGACATAGGGTTCATCTGGACAATTTACCTGGACGGCGAGATGGGCCTGCTTCCACAGCCTGTGATGATCAGTGAGCTGGAGACCGACGCGAAAACAAAAGCGCGGCTGCGCGAAGATATTCAGTTATTGCAAGACGATAGGCCTGGCGCAGAGGGACTCCGGCATTTCACCTCGGCAGCGTTTGATTGTTTGATCGCGGAGGTGACGTTCGATGCCCGTGGCGATGACGAGCGTCGAATTCTGATCAAGTGCGAAGAGTCCTGCCTTGCCGTTGAAACCTCGCTCTCGACGGGCAATATAAAAGTTCACGCCGTCGCCACAACAGCGACGGATACTGCATAGCTCTTTACTGATCGAAAATTCGCCGGATGAAAGTTTCGCCTGGTCGGCGGCTCTGGCGACTCAGCTTTTATGTTCAATATCACTTTCGAGGATCAACGCGCGATGCTCAATATCACAGGACAAGGTAATGATAGATACGGCGTGGCGGAAAGGCTCTGTGCGATCTGGACTGCGGCTTCCCACGCTTCGTCCGAAGAGGGGACGGCGCGGGGCGATGACCCGGACGCCGGGCTTGAAGATGTTGCACGCCACGAGCGCGAGTATGTGCGCCGCCGTCTGCGCGAAGAGCTGAAGCGTGAGCCCACGGACGAAGAGATGGACGAATGGCTGCGCCAGCAGACCGAAGGACATTGATCGCTGGATGAGGGGCTCACGCGCACACGCGCTGGCTACTTACTCATCTGCGCGTGCGTGTTTGAAAGCCTTCCTGCAAGTTAGTCAAACGCCTTGATACAGCAACGCGCCGCGATTCAAGATGCTCGCGGCGCGTTGCTGCTTGTATGGGGTGAGAAAACTTAAATTGGGCCGAGCCGGAATCTTTATTCCGCGCCCGTCACCGTAATCTGATTATCAACACGCTTGACGCCTTTGACGGCTTTGACCAGCCGCTCTGCGCGCGTCTTCAGGTCTTCGGAGTTGACCGAGCCCGTCAGCGTGACCTTGCCGTCGATAACCGTGGCGAGGATACCTAGCGAGCCGAGCGTCGCATCATCCGACAGCTTCTTGTCTACGCTTGATTGAACGCTTGCGTCGTCCGTGCCGCTCGGCGCTGTCGTCGTCGTTGAAGAGGACGATGTGCTGGTCGAGGGCGGCGTCACGATAATCGGCGCGGCGGTCGTCGGCGCTGCGGGCTGTTGCACGATGACGGGCGGTTGCTGCGTCGTAGGCTGCTGCACGATCACTGGCGGTTGCTGCTGAATCGGCGTCGGCGCTGTCGCGACGCGCACGTTGGCATTAAGCTCGTCCTGACGGTTCATCAGAAATAGAAAAAGGATCGTCACGAGCGCAACCGCGCCGATGACGAGCGCGGCGACTGCGCCGCCTGACAGTCCGCGCCGCTCCGGCACGCGCGCGACCTGCGTCTCGACCACCTCGCGCCGCGCCGTAGGCGTCTCCACCACGACGCGACTCTTACGTTGTTGCTGTTCATCGTACGACATGCAGTTATTCTCCTAAACCTTTCTCAGATGTGATTCAAGTGCGCGAGGAGTTTTGTATCGAATGGTCTGCTATCAATAAAGTTAAGAGGTGGAGAGGACGCTTCAGCTCGGGAGCGTTCGAGCGCCCTCTCCCTCCACAGTTACCCTTTCAAGCTCTTAGTAGCGGCGGCGATAAAGTGTGCGACGCTGGCTTCTGCGATACAGATAGCCGCCGCCCGCACCCGCAGCCGCGCCCACCGCAGCGGCACGCTTGCCACCGACTGCTCCACCGACACCCGCGCCTAAGGCCGCGCCGCTGGCGACAGTCCCTATCGTGCGTGTGCGTCCTTTGAAATTGCGTCGCGCCGCGCGTCTGTTAAAAGCATAGAGGCCAGCGCCGCCGGCACCTATGGCCGCGCCCTTCTTTCCGCCGACGAGCGCGCCAATGCCAGCGCCTCCGGCGATCATCGCCGCCGTGCGCGCCTTGCGCCCGAAGCGCGAGCGCCTGCGTCTATCCTGCGCAGAGGCAAGCGGGGCAATCGTCGCGGCGAAAACCATAAAGCACAAAACCAACAGAACTATTCTCTTCATAAAACTTTCTCCTTCAAGCTTCCCTGATTCGCAGGGAATATTTCTTTCAGGGAGAGATTATTTTTCATGGCACAAGCCTTTTTAGCAAATCGTATTCCGCGCCCCGACAAGCCGCCTGAGCGTGCGAATCCATCTATATTTCCTTTGAAAATCCGCGATTCAGGCCCGATTGTGACGAAAAGATTGCAGCTTGCAGCAGTCCCTCAGCGTATGCATTTGATGCTCGTCAAAGGCCCGCCAACGTCTTAACTAAGACAGACCGTAAGCCTCAGCCTTGAGACTAATTCGACAGGTTTGACCTGGGCTTGCGCTCTCTCGCATAATCGGTTTTATGACGACGGCAATTATTCATCATCAGGTCTTCAAAGAACACGATACGGGCGCACATCATCCGGAACAACCTGCGCGCTACACGGTCGTGATGGATACGCTCAGACAAGATGTAGAGCTTTGGCCCAGGCTTGCAGAGATGGAAGCACAGCCTGCGCCCAAAGGAGATGTGCAGGCGTGCCATACGACGCAGCACTTCAAAGCGGTCGAGCGCGCAGTGAGCGAGGGCTTGGGGTTTCTGGATGCGGACACGGTCGTCTCCATGCGTTCGATGGATGCTGCTCTGCGCGGCGCTGGCGGCGCATGTCGCGCCGTCGATGCCTTGATGCAAGGCCAAGCCAGCAACGCATTCGTGCCCGTGCGCCCCCCCGGACATCACGCCACACCGGAGCGCGCGATGGGTTTCTGTCTCTTTAACAACGTCGCCATCGCGGCGCGCTACGCTCAAAACAACTATCAGGAGATAGAGCGCGTCGCCGTCGTTGATTGGGACGTGCATCACGGCAATGGCACGCAGGGAATCTTTTATGATGATCCTACGGTCTTCTTCTTCTCGATGCACCAGTACCCTTGGTATCCGGGGACGGGAGCGCGTGGCGAGACGGGACTCGGACGCGGGCGCGGCTACACCCTGAACGCGCCCGTGCGCGCGATGACGGCGCGCAGCGAGCAACGTCGCATGTTCGACGCCGCACTCGAAGAGATCAATGCAAAGTTCAAGCCGGATTTGATCTTTATCTCGGCTGGCTTTGACGCGCACGAGAGCGATCCGCTGGGCCAACTCAGGCTCGAAGACGAAGACTTCATCTCGATGACCAGCAGTGTCAAACAATGGGCTGCGGAGGTCTGCAAGGGGCGCATTATCTCCTGCATGGAGGGCGGCTACAATCTCAAGACCTTGGGCCAGACAGTCGCCTCTCATGTGCGCGAGCTTGCAGAAGAGTAAAGCGGGCCAGTAAAGACTTGAAAGCGAGCGTCCTTTACCTCTTATCGCTCACCAATTATTTCTGTACAGTAGCACCGCGTGTGCGGTAAACTCACTGCCGCTCAAAGGTTTCGTAACGCAAGAGGGATGGTTTCGCAACATTTTGAGCCAGAAAGCTCCGCGACCGAGGTCGTGCGCTTCTTACGACGTGCGCCTATCGTAGAGGAGCAATGGAAAAACAGGAGCGCCAGGCGCTTCCAAAGGAAAAGCCGAAGGGCCGGTGTCCTCGCCGAGCCTGGCCCTTGGGCGGCGGGAGAAAATAGCGATGCCAGACGTTGAGATCACCTGTGCCGAATGCGGCACAGCCTTTCCTTTCACCGAACGCGAGCAAGAGTACTATAACGAGCGTAACCTGAGCCAGCCGAAGCGTTGCAAAACGTGCCGCGATGCGCGCCGCGCAAACTTTGGCGGCAGCCGTGGCGCAGGAGGAGGCGGCGGTGAGCGCCAGCGCTTCGAGATCACCTGCGACCAGTGCGGTAAAACGGACTCCGTGCCTTTTAAACCCTCCAGCGGCAGACCCGTTTTATGTGGCGAATGCTTTAGCGCCAGCCGCGCACAGTAGATTTACGGCGAACAAACTCGCCAACACTTCCGTATCACAAAAGGAAGCGAGAGGCGTGTTTGAGCACGAGTTAAGCACTACAGGAAAATCAGTGCAGCGGAACTGTAGATAACTCGTCGGCCGGAAAAGAAAACTTTTAGATAGCTCCTAACTGTTGATGAGCATGCGCAATAGTGTCGTGCATGTTCAGCGGGACAGCTTTGGGTAGACGTACGGGATGGCTTACGAAACAATCCAGTTAGAGATGCGCGACCCGGGAGTCGCTGTCATTACCCTGAATCGACCGGCGGCGCTCAATGCGTTGACCATAGAGGTGGGTAATGAATTCCTGCGCGCCGTCGGCGAAGCCAGAGAGCGCGGGGCGCGGGCCATCATCCTGACGGGAGCGGGGCGCGCCTTCTGCGCTGGCGGCGACCTGCGCGAGATGCGTCGAATGGCTGAAAAGGAAGGCCGCGACGATGCTTTCTTCGATGAACCGCTAGGGCTGCTCAACGAATGCATCATGTTGATTCGCCAGACGCCAGTGCCTTTTATCGCCGCCGTCAACGGCGTGGCTTCAGGCGGCGGATGCAACTTCGCGCTCGCCTGTGATCTGGTGCTGGCCGCAGAGAGTGCCACCTTCAATCAGGCGTTTATCAGAATCGGACTTACGCCGGATTGCGGCGGGACATATATTCTGCCGCGACTGGTCGGGCAAAAGATCGCTACGGAACTTTTGATGACAGGCGATTTCGTAGAGGCGCGACGCGCCGCAGAGCTTGGGATGATTAACCGGGTCGTGCCCGACGCGGAGTTGATGAACGAGGCTTATGCTTTGGCCGCGCGACTGGCCGCTGGGCCGACGGTCGCCCTCGGGCGCATCAAGCAACTTTTGGAGAAAGGCGCAACCAACGATTACGTCGCGCAGCTTGATCTGGAGCACAAAGCGCAGCTTCAGTCAGGACAAACAGCAGATTTCAAAGAGGGCGTCGCAGCCTTTCTGGAGAAACGGCCACCCAGGTACGCTGGAGGATAAAACGTTTCCCAAACCTAGATCGAAAGGCTGCGAGCCGCCAGGAGTTTTTATCCGGCGGCTCTTTTGATTGGAAGCAAGGCGAGAGAAAGGGCTGCGTGGGAAAGAGAGTTCCTAAGAAGTCTTAAAGACT
>DATLMN010000238.1:0-41054 GCA_035537255.1 Pyrinomonadaceae bacterium
CTTGAGCCGTCCCGCGATAATAACGAACGGCCTCGTCGAGCGATGAAGCGAGAGCGCCGTCGCGACCGTGCGGGCGAAGGCGCAGGTCTACGCGATATGCCGCGCCTTCGCCGGAGGGTTGGCCCACCACTCGCGCAACCATTTCGGCGAGGCGTATAAAATACTCTCGATTGGAAGTCTCGCCGCGCGTGCCGCCGCTAGCGGTCTGCCCGTCGTTCGAGAAGATAAAGAGTAGATCGATATCGGAAGCATAATTAAGCTCGTAAGAGCCCAGCTTGCCGAGCGCGATGATGGAGAACTCCGCCGGGGCTCGCCGCCCGCGCTCGTCCGTGCGCGTCGGCGGCCCGTACCGGGTATCAAGCTCCTGTCGCGCAACAGAGAGCGTATAGCCGAGCACGGCGTCTGCGAGGTTCGATAACTCTTCCGTGATTTCGACCAGCGTATTCGTGTGTCGTATGTCGCGCAGGTAGATACGCAGCAATTCGCGACGACGAAAGCGCGCGAGCAGAACCTGCGTATCAAGCTGCGAATTAGTCAGGGCAAAACGCGCGAGCGATTCTTCCAGCTCCTCGCGTGTTTTGACGCGGGCGCTTACACGCTCGCGCGCCAGCCACGAAAAATATTCAGGGTTGCGTGTGAGCGTCGTTCCGAGCAGTGGACTCCAGGCCGCGAGCGCGAGCACATCTGAGAGCAGACCTCTGTCTCGCGCCAGCAGGGCGGCGGCGCGCGGCTGCTCCGCCGTGATGCGCTCGTAAAAGAGGCGCGCGCCGTCCGCGTCAGGCAGGTCGCGTAAAAGGGACTCAACTTTTTCGTTTAGCGAAGGCAAGCCTTGTCGCTCCTTGTTGCTCCTTACTCTCTGTTTGCTCGACGACGCATAAGCGAAGCGTGCGACGTTCAAGGCAAGGCGCGCACGCACGGCGTGCCTCACGCTGATTGTATCGCGAAGCGATGGCGAGCGCCGAATCTGTCTAAAGAATTAAATGTTGATCGTGCGCTTAGAGATGGCGCACGCTTGAGCTGCATGATTAGAAATACGGATATGCGGGCAAAAGAGCTGTGCTATATTCTACGCGCCTGAGCGTAAACGGCAGTTTGAAATTCTCGACTCGCCCTCAATACGCGACTCGGGCAAAGCCGCCGCGCCTTAACCGGACAGCCCCGCAAAAGAGATGCCCGTCCGCATCGCTCTTCACTGAGAAGATGAAGGAGTCCTTCCATGACACAGGAAACAGAGTCTTTGACAGCTCAAACCCAATCGAAACAAGATGACCGTCCCGCGAAGCGCCCGCGTATGTATGAGTGCGATCTGGTGATGAAAGGCGGCATCACCAGCGGGATCGTTTATCCGCCGCTCGTCTTAAAACTCAAGGACAAATATCGTTTTCGCAGTGTGGGCGGCACATCGGCCGGAGCAATCGCAGCCGCAGCGACCGCCGCCGCCGAGTTCGGACGTGAAGCCGGGGGCTTTGAAAAGCTAGACCGGTTGAATAAACAGTTGAGTCAGGGCACTTTTCTTCGCGATCTCTTTCAACCGTCGCGCGAGACACGCCCCTGGATGGAGACCGCGCTTGCCATCATAGGCTTGCAGAACGGCGAATCAAAGATTGATCAAGCTCAGACAAAGCCGCGCGTCTTCGAGCGATTGACAAGCCTTCTTCCCATCCTGAATGAAAAGCTGAACCGCCCCGGCTCGCCTTACAGCAAGGGACTTCAGACAGGGTTTATCGTGGCCTTCGGCGTCGCGCTGTTTATCTCACCCATCGCGCTCCTCGTGTTGCTGCTTCGTTCCGCTTTGACGGGCGAAGCTTCATTATGGTGGCTTTCGTTCGTGCCTCTGCTGTTGCTCGTCGGGCCGCTGACGATCTTTGGGCCCAAGGCGGGTGCGGTCGTTTACAGCCTGATCGATCTGTACAACGTCCTGACAAAAAAAGTGCCTGAGAACGGCTTCGGTTTCTGTCAGGGACACAGGGATAAATCTACGCCGCCCGATGTGGAGGTCTTGACGGACTGGCTGCACGACCGCGTTGACGACATGGCCGGAATCAGGGACAAGAGTCTGGACAGGCATGAGGGTGGCTACAAGCCGCTCACCTTCGGCGATCTGAAAAACAAAAAGTTCGGTGATGAGAGGGACGTTGCGAAACAGAATGAGCAGAACAAAAATCGCAAAGAGGAGAACATCAGTCTCAGGATGGTGACTTCGAATTTGAACCAGAACCAGCCCTTCGTGCTTCCCTTCAAGGACGATCATCTTCTGCTTTTCAGCCGGAAGGATTTTGAAAAACTCTTCCCGGATGACGTGGTCGATTATTTAGTTAGGCGATCCGACGAATATCGAAAGGAGGCGCGGGCGTCGGCATCGCAACGGGTCGGGAAACAACGCTCTAAGTACGATCTATATATTCCGCCCGAAGGATTTCATTTCTTCCCGGAAGCGGACGACCAGCCGGTCATCATCGCGACGCGCATGAGCCTGAGCTTTCCCGTTTTACTGAGCGCCGTGCCGCTCTACACGATCAAGCCCGGCGGCTGGAAAAGCGATGACGCATGGAGGCTCGAAGAGAATGATTTACAGCTCAACTGGTTTAGCGACGGAGGCATTTGCAGCAACTTCCCCATACACTTCTTCGACTCATGGCTGCCGACCCGTCCGACCTTCGGCGTTAATCTGACGGCGCTGCCCGATCAAGGCATGAAGACGCCCGACGCCGATAAGCACGATCCTGTGCGGCAGGAAGTGAAGGAGGAATTTATCAGCATCGCCGCCTGCCAGAATCAAGCGGCCGATCCCGTCACGGAAGCGATCTATCTGCCGAAGGCCGACGATGCGCTGGCTACGGAGTGGATACCCTTGACGGACGATGTGTCAAATCAGCCGGACCTCTTCAAGTTTCTCTGGGCCATCTTCTCGACCGCGCAGAACTATCGCGACAATGCGCAGTCCATGTTGCCCAGCTACCGCGAGCGCATTGTTCAGATTCGCTTGAGCGAAGATGAAGGAGGATTGAATCTGGCGATGCCCAGCGGCACGATAGACAACGTGATGAAAAAGGGCGAGCGCGCGGGCGAGTTGTTAGAGGAGTTCGACTTTGACGTTCACCGTTGGGTGCGTTTTCGCGTGCTGATGAAGCAGATGGAAGCCAGCATCAACAAGCTGGATGATGTGATGAATAAAAACCCGTTCTATATACGCACACTGAGTTGTCCGCCTCTCAAATCCGAGTTCCCCTATCAGCGCGACAAGGGCTGGCTTGAGGAGGCCGCGAAACGTTTGAGACGGATGGGAGAACTCATCGGCGATTTTAAGAAGGCGAATCCGCCCAATCTTTTTGAAGAGGATGCCCCGATCCCGGAGCCCGTGCTGCGCGTCATGCCTGAGATTTAAACGGGGTGGAGCAAGAGACCTTAAGTGCAGTGGGCTGAAAAGGCCTGTCTGGATGAAGGTCTTGCTAGGAACGGCGCTCGCTTAAGGGGCGAGCAAGTTTCTCTTCGAGGTTGGCTTTGACTTCCGGCCATTCCGAGTCGATGATACTGAAAAAGACGCTATGGCGTCTGCGCCCCGTCGAAGTAATCATGTGATTGCGAAATGTGCCCTCCTCTTTCGCGCCGAGCCGCAGGATGGCGTTTCTTGATCGCTCGTTTAAGGAATCCGTCTTCAATTCGACGCGTATGCAGCCCAGACTTTCAAAAGCGTGGCGGAGCATCAGGTACTTGGCCTCTGTATTGACGGCTGTGCGCTGCCAAGGCGGCTCAATCCAAGTCCAGCCAATCTCAAGGTGGCGATGCAGTGCGTCTATGTTGGCGTAGCGCGTGCTGCCGATGATGCGGCCAACGGATTTCTCTATCGTCACGAAAGGCAATACTGTGCCGCGCGCCTGCCCTGCGAGCGCCTCCTCTATGTAGGCGCGCATCTCTTCAGGCGTGCGCATCGGCGTGGGACTCCAACGCCAGATAGTTTCGTCAAGGCCGACTTGCGTGAGCGCTTCGTGATGCGCGAGCGAGAGCGGTTCTAAACGCACGTGCGTGCCTTCGAGTGTGATGGGTTCGATGTTCATAAGTAGAGCGCGACTTTTAATTTGAGTGTCTGTTTTAAGAGCGGTTCACCACAGAGACACAGAGGGCACAGAGGAAGCACAGAGAGTTGAAGTTTCAATCCTCTGTGTAATCTCCGTGCCCTCTGTGCCTCTGTGGTGAATTATCACTTCACATGACGCTCAACCGAAAACCAGCCCGCCTGACTTAGATGTCAAAGTACATGCTGAACTCAAGCGGATGCGGACGCATACGCAGCGGTTGAATCTCCTTCTCGCGCTTGTAAGTAATCCAGCGCTCGATGATCTGCGGCGTAAAGACATCATCCTTGAGCAGAAATTCGTGATCGGCTTCGAGCGCCTTGAGCGATTCATCCAGCGAGCCCGGCAATGAGGGTACGTCCTTCAAAGCTTCCGGCGACAGATCATAAATATCTTTATCCAAGGGCTGTCCCGGATCAATTCTGTTCTGTACGCCGTCCAGTCCCGCCATCAGCATCGCGGAGAAAGCCAGGTAAGCATTGCAGGACGGATCGGGCGGACGAAACTCCAGGCGCTTCTGCTTAGGGTTGGCCGAGAACATAGGGATACGCACCGCCGCCGAACGATTGCGCGCAGAGTAGGCCAGATTGACCGGCGCTTCAAAGCCCGGCACTAATCGCTTGTAACTGTTCGTGGTCGGCGCTGCAAAGGCGACGATGGCCGGAGCGTGCTTTAAGAGTCCGCCGATGTAGTGGCGCGCCATGTCGGACAGTCCCGCGTAGCCGTCGCCTGCGAAAAGCGGCTTCTCGTCTTTCCATAGAGACTGGTGACAATGCATGCCTGAGCCGTTATCGCCGTACAGGGGCTTTGGCATAAACGTCGCGGCCTTGCCGTATTGATAGACTGTGTTGCGGACGACGTATTTGAAGATTTGAAGGTTATCGGCTGTACCCAGAAGCGTCGAGTAGCGGAAATCTATCTCGCACTGACCGGCAGTGGCGACTTCGTGGTGATGGCACTCGACCTGTATGCCGCAGCGCGCGAGCGTCAGAGAGATTTCCGAGCGCAGGTCGCTTAAAGAATCTGCGGGAGGCACGGGCACGTAGCCTTCCTTTGCGCGGATGCGATAGCCAAGGTTCGTGCCGTGAAACTCGTCCGCCGCGCGGCCTGAGTTCCAGTGCGCTTCGTCCGAGTCAACGGTAAAGCCAGCGGAGTTCGGATCGTTATGAAACTTGACGGAATCGAAAACGAAGAACTCTGCTTCAGGGCCGAAGTTGGCCGTGTCGGCCAGGCCCGTAAACCTTAGATAGCTCTCTGCGCGGCGCGCCACCGAGCGCGGGTCGAAAGGATAGCCCACTTTATCTGTCGGCTCGACGACGTTGGCGATAAAGCAGACGGTCGGCTCTTCAGAGAACGGGTCCATCCAGAAGCGCACGGGGTCTGGAACTAAGAGCATGTCGGATTCGTTGATCGCCGCCCAGCCGCGCAAAGAGGAGGCGTCGAAGCCGAACCCGTCCTCGAAAGAGCCCTCGGACAGTTGGTCAATCGGGAAAGTCAGATGATGCCAGGCCCCTGGCAAATCGGTAAATCGAACGGAAACGAATTTCGCTCCCTGATCAGAGGCATACTTCAAGGCAGTTTTAGCGTTCATGTTATCTCCTGATAGGAAATTGAGAGTGTTAGAGGTGCTTTCCGCGCTCTTGGAGCTAGCGGGCGTTTTGTTTTCGGGTCGGGTGCGGTGGTAAACCGGAGCGTTGCGTCCATTACAGCGGCGCGTAAAAAGCTTTGCATTATATCGGCGCGCCCGCCGATGTCAAGCTTTTCTGCGCCGAACGCCGCTTCAAGCTCTTCAGGGGGATTCCCCTTTCTTCCCTTAAACCTTTCAGAGGCGTCGACTTAGATGCTTTCTCGCCGTCACACCCTGAAAAAAATAGTTTTTGACCCTCCCGCCGTTTTCTGTTACATTGCAAAGCCTTAATGTTCCAGCCATGAATCTCCACGACGGCCTTGATAAAAGAGGCGACCGATTGTGTGCCTCGACTAGCTTGAGCCATGCTTACACAGAGAATTGCAGGCAGGGGGAAACCGCGAATTGACCACGGCAATCGAGCAAACGCTTGAAACTTATGGCATAGAGAATTGGAGCGCCGGTTACTTTGACGTGAATCGCAAAGGTAATCTGATCGTTCATCCTTCTGAGAACGATTCGCGCGCCGCAGACTTGAAAGAGATCATAGACGACCTACAGCGACGCGGCATAGGCACGCCCGTGCTCCTTCGTTTTCCCCAGCTTGTCGCCGCTCAGGTGCGTAAACTCCAGCGCGCTTTCAGCAAATCCATACGCGAGTACGAATACCAGGGCGCGCACATGTGCGTTTACCCTATGAAGGTCAACCAGCAGCGTTCCGTCGTAGAGGAATACCTGCGCGAAGGCTCGCGCTATGACTTCGGCCTCGAAGCCGGATCGAAAGCGGAGCTTTACGCGGCGCTCGCGCTGGATCAATCACAGGATAGCCTTCTCGTCCTCAACGGTTTTAAGGACGAAGAGTTTATCGAGTTGGCCTTTATCGGCGCGCAGAGCGGCAAGCGCGTCGTCATCGTCATCGAAAAACTGAACGAGCTGGATCACATCATGCGCTTCGCAGACAAGTATGCGGAGGGCGTGATGCCTATGGTCGGCATGCGCGTCAAGCTCTATTCCAAAGGAAGCGGGCGCTGGGAAAAGAGCGGCGGCGAAGCGGCCAAGTTCGGACTCACCACCACGGAGATTCTGGAAGTCATCGGTCGAATGCAAGAGTCAAAGCAGATAGATATGCTGCGCCTCCTGCACTTTCATATCGGCTCGCAATTGACGGACATCAAGCGCATCAAGAACGCTATGAAAGAGGCTGCGCGCGTGTACGCCAAGGTGCGTCAGATGAAAGTGCCGATTGAGCTGCTGGATGTCGGCGGCGGGATGGCTGTCGACTATGACGGCTCGAAGACTGCCTTCGATTCATCTGCGAACTATACGGCGCAGGAGTTCGCCAACGATGTCATCTACACGATCAAGCAGGTCTGCGACGACGAGAACGTGCCGCATCCGATGATCATACAGGAGTCCGGCCGCTTCCTGGCCGCCTATCACGCCATCCTCGTCACCAACGTCGTCGACGAGATCGAGACCATCGTCGAAGACATCACGCCGATTGAGATCGACGACGATGATCCGCAGGTCGTCGTCGAGCTTGGCGATCTGCGCGAGACCATCTCCGTTAAAAATTACAGGGAGTATTATCACGACGCGTTGGAGCATCGCGAAGAGCTGTTCACACTCTTTAACCTGGGCATCATCTCTTTGGAAGATCGTGCCAAAGGCGAAGTACTCTTCTGGGATGTCTGCGAGCGCGCGGACAAATATGCGCAGCAGGCCAAGTATGTCTCTGAAGAGTTCGGCGATCTGCGGCGTCTCTTGTGCGCCAAGTATCTGACCAACTTTTCCGTCTTCCGCTCCGTGCCGGATCACTGGGCGCTCGATCAGTTATTTCCGATTGTGCCGATTCACGGGCTCAACAAGCCGCCGACGGAGTATGCGACGCTCTGCGACATCACTTGCGATTCGGACGGAGTAGTGGACAAGTTCGTTGACCTGCACGATGTCAAGCAGGTGCTTGAGCTTCATCCGTTGGTCAAGGACGAGCCCTACTATCTGGCCTTTATGCTCGTCGGCGCGTATCAGGAAGTGATGGGCAACAATCACAATCTCTTCGGCGCGCCCAACGAAGCGCACATACACATAGACGAGGACGGCTATCTGATCAAGAAGGTGATTCGCGGCACTTCCATCGGCGAGGCCGTCGAAAGGGCGCGTTATGACCGCAGTATGCTGCACGACGGCTTTCGCCGTCTGGTCGCGCAGCGCGTCAAGCGCGAAGAATTGTCCGAAGCCGATGCCGCAGAGATTATAGAATTTTATGAATCGCGCTTTGACGCCTACACCTACCTTGCGGTCAACGGGAAACAGGCTCGCGGCTCGAAGCGCGGTCGAGAATGAATAGCAGGTGATGAGCTGGGGCTTCTCTATTGCCTGCGCTTATCACTCTGGACTTATTCAAAGAAAAGGATTGAGAGAATCTTATGGTGACTCAGCGAAAACCCAAACCCTCTAAATATCTGACCGTGCCGACCAGGCCAGTACAGGTGGATCGCGACCGTTCCGTCGCCGGTCTGCTGGAAAAGATGGAGGGCACAGGCTTTGGCGGGCGACAGATGGCCGAAGCGCATCGCATCTGGCTGGACATGCTCGGCGATAACACGACGATCATGGTCGCCGCTTCCGGCGCGCTCATTCCTGCGGGCATGCGCCGCCTGCTCGCTTATATTATCAAGAACCGTTTCGTAGACGTGCTGGTGCTCTCCGGCTCTATGCTTTTTCACGACCTGCACGAGACCTTGGGTCGCCATCACTTTCAGGCGCACCCCTCTATGACGGACGCAGAGTTGGAAGCTTCGCAGATCAATCGCATGTGGGACTTGCTTGCGAGCGACGAAGAGTATCGCGAGGCCGACGAATGGGTCGGCGGTTTTACCAACCAACTGGATCAGACGCGTCCCTACTCGACCAGAGAGTTCCTGCATCTCCTGGGCCGAGAGTTAGCAGAGATCGCCACCGAAGACGGCGTGCTCACCTCTGCCTACAAGGCGCGCGTGCCTATCTTCTGTCCGGCCATCGCCGACAGCGCCATCAGCATAGGCATCGCCGCCGCGCGCTTTGAGAAGAAGAACAATTTTCAGTTCGACATCGTGCAGGATGTGCTGGACATGACGCAGATCGCTGCGCGAGCGCGCGTCACGGGCGTCATCAACCTCGGCGGCGGAACCAGCAAGAGTTTTATCCAGCAGACGGAAGTCTCGACCAACATCGTCAAGATACCGACGCGCGGCCACAAGTACGCCATACAGATTGCGACCGACGCGCCGCATCCCGGAGGGCGCAGCAACGCAGTCACCTTCGACGAATCCCTGGTCTACGGCAAGCTCGCGCGTGGCGCGCGCACAGCTTACGTCAACTGCGACACGACCATCGCGCTTCCCATCCTCGTCACAGCCCTCTCGCAAACCGCCGCCAAATATATGAAAGGCCGCAAACGCCCGAACTTCGTCTTCACCGGACGCGATTTGATGATCGAAGTGCCGTAAGAAATTAAAGTTAATCAAAAGACGATAGCCAGAGACCAGCAGAAAACAGATGCTGATTTCTGGCTATTTGTTTTGTTGGATTTGCTTTTGAGAAAAATTGCGGAAGATATAAATTCGGTTCAGGCAATTTCGACGGTCACTTCTTCGGTGATGGATTTGTCTGTGGGAATGGGCTCTCCGTCCATTTGTAGACTTTCAAGATAGCAGCGAATGGCATCGGCGGCCATCTCGCGCGCTTCCTCAAGCGTATCTCCTTCAGTTACCAATCCGGGCAGTGCGGGGCAGGTGACGACATATCCGCCAGTCACGTCAGGAGTCATGATAACCTTGTAATTCAGGATTTTCATGGCTCGAATTATAACAGAATTCTTTTTCAAAAAAACCTCTTGACCCTGACGCTGCGTCAGGCTTTAGGATTCTGTTCGGAAGGGAGAGGGCGGTTCGATGAAGGACGCGAAGGCTCTGTATCAGGCGAGCGAATTTGCCGAATGGACGGGCGTGACCGTGCGGGCGCTGCATCACTATGACAGGCTCGGGCTATTGAAGCCGAGCGGGCGCACCAGTGCAGGTTATCGTCTCTACGGCGAGCGGGATTTCGTGCGCTTGCAGCAGATCGTGACTTTGAAATTCATCGGACTGCCGCTCAAACAGATTAAGACCATTCTGGATCGTGACTCGTTCGATCTTGCGCGGGCGCTTCAAATTCAGAGAGAGATTCTGAGTGAAAAGCGGCGGCAGGTAGAGATGGCGATTCATGCCATTGAACGTGCCGAGAGCGTGATCGCTTCGGGCGCGGAGCCGGACTGGGAAACGTTTGCCAATATAATCGAGGTGATTGAAATGCAAAATAACTGGGACTGGGTCAAAAAATACTACACGGAAGAACAGCTACAGGAGTTATCAGAGAGCGCGACTCCGGAAGTTCTGGAAAAGGGGCAGCGCGATTGGGCCGTGCTCTTAAAAGATGTCGAAGCGGCCATCGGCGAAGGCGTCGATCCTGCGAGCGAGAGAGCGCAGGCACTGGCTTCGCGCTGGTCTGAGCTGATCGAGAGATTTACAGGCGGCAATCCGGCCATCGCAGAGAGCCTGAGCAACCTGTACAAAGATCAGGCCAACTGGCCCGCTCATGCGGAGAAGCCGTTTAGCGACGATGCCGCAGGGTTCATACGCAAAGCTCAAGCGGCACAACACACGAAGGAATGATTCCCGCCAAAGAGACTCATTCCTTCCTTCATCAAAAGCGCACGGGCTGAGGTTGATGCCCGTGCGCTTTCACTCCTGGCTTGTCACTCGCCACTGCTCACTTTAAACTGTCCGCATGTCAGAATCAGCGAATCTTCCTATGAACTTCGGCGGGATTGCCGAAGAAGAGTTCTCAGACTTTGAGCGCGCGCGCATTCTCGTCTGGCCCATCGCATACGAGGGCACTGTCTCTTACGGCACTGGCACGGGGCGCGGAGCGGAGGCGATCATTAATGCCTCGCGCAACATGGAGCTTTACGACGAAGAGACGGATGCGGAGGTTTATAAACTCGGCATTCATACGCTGGAAGAGTCCTCTGCAATCGATCCGCCCGCAGCGATGATGCAGGCGCTCTACGAGCGCGCACGCTCACTTGTCGCTTCGCGGAAATTCGTCACGATGATCGGCGGCGAACATTCTGTGAGCGCGCCAGTGATACGAGCCCACGCCGAACAGCACGAGAATCTTTCCGTCCTGCAAATAGATGCTCATGCGGATTTGCGCGACACTTACGACGGCACGCCGCACTCGCATGCTTCCATTATGGCGCGGGTCGTGCGTGACCTGCGACTGCCGTCCGTGCAATGCGGCATACGCTCTATCTCTGCCGAAGAGGCGCGTGCGATTAGCGAGCTGCCGACGCGCATCTTCTGGGCCAAGGATATTGTCGGGCGCACGGATTGGTGGGACGAAGCGGTCGACGGCCTGACCGAAAATGTTTATTTGACGATAGACATCGACGGGCTGGACCCTTCGCTCGTCGCGCAGACGGGAACGCCTGAGCCGGGCGGACTCGGCTGGTATGAGACCATCGGGTTGATTCGCACCGTCGCGCGTAAGCGCCGCGTCGTCGGGATGGATTTGACGGAATACTCTTACGTCGAAGGCTTTGACGCTTCGGCTTTTCTGTGCGCCAAACTGATCTACAAATCGCTCGCCTTTATTTTCGAGAATCAAACCGAGCGAGTGCGCGCAGTGCACGGTTGAAACCGCCACGCTAAAGCCCAAGATAAGCTGCCCTTGAAGACGAAGAATCTTTCAGCTCAAACGAAAGACCGTGGCGCTTTGCAGGATTTCTTTGAGAGGCGAAGCGTGTTCGTCGCTCTGCTCTTGCTTCTCTTTCTTTTTCGTCTGGGCTTTGGCCTGTGCGAGAATTTCTGGGGAGACGACGAGAAGCAGATTTATCTGATCGGGCTCAAGTTTTTTACGACGGGGCATTGGCCCTACTTCGGCCCGGATGTCGATGTAGAGAATCTTCAACGTGCGGGCCTTCCCTTCGTACAGATTCCCGGTGCATTGCAGGGCCTGCTGGTCGGATTGCCGTTCTTCGTCTTTCCCTTTGCGGAAGCGCCCATTCTTTTCCTGAATCTACTCTCGTTCTTGAGCCTCTGTCTGCTCGCATGGTATTGCACGCGGCGTTTGCCGCAGATGCCGCGCTGGTTTATCTGGGTATGGCTGATGACAGCCCCCTGGACTCTCAACTTTTCAACGCACGTTAACAATCTCTCCTATGTGCTGGTGGGGAGCGTGCTCTTCTTCGTCGGCGCACTTGAGACCTATCCCTCTTTGAGCAAGAAGCTGATACCTGTGCGTTGGGCCAACTTTATGATGGGAGCGGCGCTGCTGTGGATAATGCAGTTGCATCTCTCGTGGATCATACTGCTGCCCTACATCATTGCATCATTCTATTTTCAATTCAGAGAAGACGGCGGAAAAGCTTTTGGGCGCGCGACTCTTTGGTTCGCTCTCGGCGGGATGATTGTGGGCAGCTTTCTCCTGCCGACTTATCTCAAGTACGGTTTGACAGGTGGCATGGGTCGAACGGGTTCGATGGTGAGTTTTAGCGCGGACAATCTACAGAGCGGCCTTAATCCAGCAGAAGGTATCCTGCCACGCTTTTTATCATTCGCCAGTTTCGAGATGGCGCGTTTTATCGGTGGGCACACGGTTGAGCGCCTGGCGTTTTTAAGGCAACACTGGTGGGTAATTCCGTTTGCTCTCTTCGCCGGTCTCGTCGGCATCCTTCAACCCGTTGGGATGCTAGTCCTCTGGTTCTTTCAAAAGCGAGGGCAAACGGATTGGCGCTCAATCAAGTATCTCACGCTCCTGACGGTGTGCCTTCTTTATCTGAGCTTTATGTTTAGCAAAAAAGGGCCGACCTCGCACACCTTTTATGTATTGCTGCCGCTCGCCATGATCTATGGTTTTTACTGCTGGAATAACTTGCTGCAAAAGCGCCGATGGCAGGTGTTCGCCGCAATCTTTCTCGCCTGCGGCATGATCTTTAATGTGGCTCTGGCGCTCAATCACTATCGCACTCATTCGCTATATGTGAATCGCAGTCTCCCTCAATCGGCGATTGATGGCAGAAACTATTCGATCTTAGGCGAAAGGCGTAGCGGCGCGTTTTATTAAAGACAGTTAGAGCAAAAAGCCTTGCGGTAAGTACCGCCAAAGGTCTCGGGCGGGTGCTCAGTGTTGATAACCCGCCCGAGACCTTTGGCGGTACTGACCTCCTTTTATCCTCTCAGGTACGGCTGCGCGTCGCTGGCGCGCACGTGCGCGGGGAATGAGCGGTGCGTGCTCATCATAAAAGCGGAGGTGCTGGCGCGCAGCGCGTTGCCGTGCGTCGCGGCCAGACGCACAAAGCGGCTGAAGAAGGACATGCCGTAATAGTAGCCGTCGTGCAGGCTCAGCAGCACGTCCGCCGTGTGATGAACGCGCGGCTCGTGTAGCGACTGAAAGAGATTAGAGAGCGCGTCCGGATAGATGTGTGCTGCCGTGCGCTCGTACCACAGACTGTCCGGCGCGAACCCTTGCTCGTCCATCTGGCCGTCACTCTCAAGACTGCTAACGGTCTGTGCGAGCTGAAGTGGGTCATTCTTGATCTGCTCGTAGCGATACTTGACGCCGACATCATTCTCGCGCCGGTGAATGCGCGCCGTGCCACGCTCTCCGCGCAGGAGGATAGCGCTTGCGCCGTCACGATGAATGGCAAAGTCAACGCCTTCGAGTCCCACGACGGCTTCTGCCGCACGGCTCGCGTCCACGTCGTCAGTACAGTAGAGAGCCGCGTAACCGCACAGGCCAAAAGCAGGGATGGCGACGCTGCGGCGCTCGCGCAAACGGTCTGTGATCTTAAAGCCCTGACGCCGCAGATGCGTCTGCAAGTGTATGCGACGATTCTCTTCCAGATTCATTCCGTGATCGGAGAAAAGAACTATCTCCGTCTCGTCGCCGCACCACTTTTGTATCTCGCGAAGTATGCGGTCTAGGGATTCGAGCGCCGCTTCCAGACGACCACGCCCGCGTATGTGCAGCAGTCCGTCCGTGCCCTTGAGAAAGGCGAAGAAATCGCGCGTTTGCGGCGCGGCGCGAAAGCGCTCGCGGAAACGACTCATGTCCGCGCGCCAGACAGCTTCGGGCGCAACATAGACCAAGAATTCAAAAGGCAAAGGCTCTTGATAATCCAGCTCGTCCATGTAGGACGAGGGCGATTTGTCGGGCGTGCGCGCGCCTATGTACTTGCGAACTCCTCCGCGCAGCTCGCGCGCAACGCGGTCGAAATATAAACTTTCATAACCGAGCGGCGGAGTTGCGCCGAGCATTCCGGAGAGCGCGACGTTCGTCAGCGTCGGAAAAGGCGAGAGCAGCCGCGAAGGAGCGCTGAAGGACTCGAAGAGCCCGCGCGCCTTTGCCCCTTCGATCACTTCGAGCGGCACGCCGTCAAGGCATAACAGAAGGCGTCTGGGACGTGTGCGTCCAGCGCCGCTTGTCGTTACTTCCCCATTGTTCTTCATCATGATGTGCTCTTTTCGTTCCTTATTTTGTACGGCTCACGCAATCCGCGTTTGGCCTCTTCGTGCGCATTATCAACGTCCGGGCGTTCAAGCACGGAGCGGTATTGCAACAACGCCTCTTTTCGCTTGCCCGCGAGGTCAAGTGATTGCCCTGCGTGCAGGCGTGCAAGCGTCGCCAGGGTTGATTCTGCACCCGGAGTGCTGGCGGCTGCAAGAAACTCCCGTGCGGCTTCGTCGAAATGCCCTGCGACAAACAGCGCATCACCGTAGCGAAAATGTATCAGGTCTAGCGAGCGCGAGCTTTCACGCACAGCGCGATCCTGAAGCAGCGCGTCGTAAGTCGCGAAGGCTTCACGCTCAAAGCCTGCGGCCTGCGCCGCGTTGTTCGACTGACGCGCGAGCGCGGCCTGCGTCATCAGCGCGTCCGCAGATTCCATCTTAAAGAGATAGTTGCGCGGGTACTTCTGTGCCAGCTCGCGCGAGATTGCGAGCGCATCAGCGTAGCGCTTCTCCCTTTTGTAGAGCACGATGAGCAGAGCCTTCGCGTCATCGCGCGCATAGCGACCCTCTTTCGCCACACGTTCGAGCGTGAGCAGGCCGCGCTTCTTCGATCCGCGCACGCCGCCGATGCCGACCAGTATCTTGATCGGCAGCGAGAGACTTCCTACGGTGTAATCGTAGAGACCTATCATCAGCTCCGCATCGTGAAAGTTCGGGTCGAGCTTGATCACGTCGCGGTGACGATCAACGCCGCTCGCGCCGTCGCGAAGGCCCGCCATAAAGCTGCGCTGCACGGCCACGCCAAACGCGGCCTTGAGCCCTTCGGTCGCGCCGAGGAAATAGAGCGCTTCCACATCCTGCGGGTTCGCTTTCAGCCGCGCCTTGGAGAGCATAGTGGCCGCGCGCGTCAGCTCTCGAAACTGATCCACGATGCGCTGATCGACCTTATCGTCCGTCTTCCCGTAAAACGATTCCGAGTTATAGAGCGAGGATTGTAAGCGGCGCGATTCGTTGAGGGTCTGTGTCCAGAGCGTGGCGGCGAGGAACTGCGGCCCGGCCGGATGATCCGGGAAAAGCTTCGTGATCTCTTTAAAGTGGCGGCGCGCTCCCTCGTAATCCAGATTGTAGAGCGCCTCGAACCCGGCGGCCCGCAGCTCATCCAGCCGCGCGCGATTCGTTGTCGCTCCGTCCGCAGTCTTTACTGTGACCGTGCTCGCGGCCTGCTGCTGCTGTTGCGGCTGCGCATTGGTTGTGACCGCACAGGCGAACAACATGACAAAGATGAGGGAATAGGTAAAACACTTCATTCTTCAAAAAACCTCCGCAACAAAATTCCGTTTGTCTCAGGTACGGGCGGCGGCGAGCAGTGCGCCGACTCGCCAGGCGATGAACAGGTTGATAACAAAACCGCTCGCGTACCAGACGGCGCGCGCCGTCTCTTCATTCCAAACAAAAGCACGCGCGCATAAAAAAGCGACCGCAGAGAAAAAGATTCCCGGCAGCATCAGGGTAAAGCCCACAGAGTCGAGCATGTATGCGGAATCGGCGACCGTCAGATGCTGAGCGCTCGCAGGGTTGTGCGCGTGCGTCGTCGCAAAGAAGCAGGCAAGGCCAAGGGTATTTAATACCGCCACCGTCAGCAGCAACCTTCTATTCATTTGCACTCGACTAAACATCATGGTTCGGAAAAGCTCTCAAGGTATTTGACGCCAGCGCCGGTATTGAACAGCACGACTCTGTCCGTCTTTGTGACTTCTCCACGCTCGATCAATTGACGCAGCGCGGGCAGGCAGGCAGCGCCTTCCGGCGCGCAGAATAATCCTTCGCTCGCGCCTATCTCACGCACTGCCGCGATCAACTCTTCATCAGTTACGCTCAGGGCCGTACCACTGGATTCCTTTAGCGCGTCGAGGATCAGGAAATCTCCTATGGCGCGCGGGACGCGCAGGCCTGAAGCCACCGTCTGCGCATTCTCAAACTCCGCAGCCTCGCGCTTTCCTTCCTCAAAGGCGCGAACGATGGGCGCGCACCCTGCGGCCTGCACAGTCACCATGCGCGGGCGCTTCTCTGAAATCCAGCCCAGCCGCTCCATTTCTTCAAAAGCCTTCCACATGCCTATCAGCCCGGTGCCGCCGCCCGTCGGATAGATGATGACATCCGGCAACGTCCAATCAAGCTGTTCCGCCAGCTCATAGCCGAGCGTCTTTTTGCCTTCGACGCGATAAGGCTCTTTCAAGGTCGAGACATCGAACCAGCCTTCCGCGTCTTTGCGCCGCGCGACCTCCGCGCCGCAGTCCGTAATCAATCCGTCTATCAACGTCACGTGTGCGCCCGTCTGTTGGCATTCGACCACGTTGGCGCGCGGCGTATCACTCGGCATAAAGATATGCGCCTCTAACCCTGCGTGTGCGGCGTAAGCCGAGAGCGCGCCCGCCGCATTCCCTGCGGAAGGGACGGCAAGCTTTTTGACGCCCAGCTCTTTCGCCATAGAGACGGCGGCCGTCATCCCGCGAGCCTTAAAGCTCTGCGTCGGATTAAGCGACTCGTCCTTGATAAAAAGCTCTCTCAGGCCAAGGCGCTCGGCCAGTCTCTCGGCGCTTAAAAGCGGCGTCCAGCCCTCGCCGAGCGAGACGATGTTTTCCTCGTCCTCGACGGGCAGCACTTCTCTGTAGCGCCAGAGGTCTGCCTGACGGTCTCTTAAAGATTCTTTTGTCAAACTGTGCCCGGCGCGTTCCAGATCGTAACGAACCAGCAGCGGCTTACCGCACGCCGTGCAAAGATTTTGCAACTTCCGTGCCTCGTGCTTGAGCCCGCACATGGCGCATTCCAGATGTGTCACATTCATCTCTCAATCTCCCTTTCAACCCTTATTTATCATGCCAAAATCAGAACCGTTCCAATGGAAGCGAGAAAATCCCCGGATGATTTGAGCCTCAAGACATCATACCTGTCCGCCAAGTCTTCCGTCAGTTGGAGCGATCATGTTGCACTCGGCGGAAGGCCAAAGCGGAGGTCAAAAGGCTATGTCGAGTGGAAAGCTCGAGCGGGCGCGGCGCATTCGGGCTTTTACTTTTTTCCCTTTTCCTTTTACCTTTGCTTTATGCCCATACGTTTACTGGCGCTCGATCTGGACGGAACGCTGCTCAATTCGCGTGGTGAGATTTCTGACGGGAATCGCAGGGCGCTCGCTCGCGCGCGCGAGCAGGGCGTGCATGTGGCGCTGGTGACGGGGCGACGCTTTCGTGATGCGCGCCCGCTCGCCCTTGAGCTTGGACTGGACGTGCCGGTCATCTCTCACAACGGCGCGCTCACGAAGCACGCGCAGACGCTTGAGACGGTCGCGGCCATTCTCTTACCCGTCGAAGCGGCGCGCGAGGTGCTGCGCCTTGGCCGCGAGCACAATCTGGACGCGATGGTCAGCGACGATCATGTAGGCTTAGGCGTACTGCTTTATGATCGCATCAGCGAGGGCAATACGGCGCTTGAGCGTTACATAGCATGGTCGCGCCGCATCCACGGCGACGAAGCAGCAGAAGCCGTGCGTCGTGTTCCTTCGCTTGAAGAGTATCTGGATCACGCGCCCGTCCATATCGCTTTCTCGGGTAGCTGTGCGCGTATGGAGAGCCTCGGTGAAACTTTGAAATGCGAACTGGGCGCGCAGATCAAGGTGTTTGCGACGATGTATCCGAAGCACGATTTCGCACTGATAGACGTAGTCAACCCGGAAGCATCGAAGGGCTTGGGCGTCAAGGCCGCTGCTGCGGAGCTAAACATCTCGCGCGAAGAAGTGATGGCCGTCGGCGACAACTTGAACGATCTGGAGATGCTTCATTACGCGGGCACGGGCGTCATCATGGGCAACGCTCAAAGTGCGCTGCGCGATGTCGAAAGATTTCATCAGACGACCACCAACGACGAAGACGGCGTCGCCCTCGCCATCGAACAGTTTATTCTACAGAGGGACACGATACTTAAGTAATCAGCAGTCAGTTATCAGTTTTTAGCTTTCAGTTTTCAGATAAAGACAACTTGCTTTTACTGAAAACTGAAAACTAAAAACTGAAAACTAATATGAGGAGAATCAATCATGGCAAATCGCACGGCAGTTATTCAGACGAACAAGGGCACGATCCGCTTCGAGTTGTTGGAAGAGGATGCGCCGAAGACGACGGAGAATTTTCGCCTGCTCGCGGAAAAAGGTTTTTACGATGGCGTGGGCTTTCACCGCGTCATCAAGGGTTTTATGATTCAGGGCGGCGATCCGACGGGCACTGGACGCGGCGGCCAATCGGCCTGGGGCGGGCGCTTTAACGACGAGATCAACAGCAGGTCTGCCACTTACCAGCGCGGCTACAAAGCCGGCACGGTCGCGATGGCGAACGCCGGGCCCAACACCAACGGCTCGCAGTTCTTTATCATGCACGTGGACTATCCGCTGCCGCCCAACTACACCATCTTCGGCCGCGTCACGGAAGGTCAGGACGTAGTCGACGCCATCGCCTCGACCGAAGTAGACCGCAGCGACAAACCCATCTCGCCGGTCACGATGGAAAAAGTAACCATAGAGCAGTGACGAGTGATGAGTGACAAGTGACGAGTAAAGACCAGTTCAAGATAGAAGATTGCAAGAGTTCTAAGCTCCATAGGAGCGAGGATGTTTATAGACATTTGCATCAATTAAGTATCAAGCTCCGTAGGAGCGACATGTCAGAGATGCAACACATGTCGCTCCTACGGAGCTTCGGCTCAGTTGGCTATCGCACGGCTATAAACATCTTAGCTCCTACGGAGCTATTTCTATCAAACATTGAACTCTCATTAAGCGGCTCGCTTATTCTTACTCGTCACTGGTCACTCGCCACTTGCCACTGTTGTTAATCGGCCCGTGACCGTGGCCGATGCGCGGCGCGCTCTTGATCGCGTCTGTGACGAAGCGTTTGGCCGTGCCGACCGCTTCTTCTAAGCTCATTCCGCGTCCCAGACAGGCTGCGATGGCGGCGGCCAGAGTGCAGCCAGTGCCGTGCGTGCTCGTCGTCTCAATCCGCTCGGCGCGAAAGACTGTCACACGCCCATCGTCGTCTAGAATGTCCAGCGCTTCGCCGGAGAGATGCCCGCCTTTAACGACGACTGCGCGCGCTCCCAGCTCGCGCAAACGACGTGCGGCCGCGAGCATTCCTTCTTCGTCCGTGATCTTTAAGCCCGTCATGCGTTCTGCTTCTGGGATGTTCGGCGTCAACACGCGCGCCAGCGGTATCAATTCCTTGACGAGTGAGGCGAGCGCCTCATCGTCTATCAGGTCATAACCGGAGGTCGAGCGCACAACCGGGTCAACGACCGGCGCAGGCAGAGCCTCCTCGCGAAACAGTCTGGCCACTTCCTCTATGACTTCGCGTGTCGGCAGCATGCCGGTCTTGGCGCACGCCACAGTGAAATCTTCGACGACAGGCAAAACCTGCGCGCGCACTGCCTCGGCACTCTGATGCGCCGCGCCGAACACGCCCATCGTATTCTGAAACGTCAGAGACGTGACGGCAGCGGTCGCAAAGCAACCGAACGCCGTAAACGTCTTGATGTCGGCCACCACGCCCGCCCCGCCAGACGGATCGAAACCCGCGACTGTGAGCGCCACAGGAGGCACACTTTCATCATCACTCATTATCATCTCAGGTCTTCCGGTCAATCTTGAAAGCTTATACTCTTATCTTTGTTCACACGCCTAAAAAGATACTACGGGACACGACGCGCGCCCCGAAAACTTACCACCTTTCCACTCAGGATTAAACGATTGACATGGCCTAATAGAAGCCCTACCTTAACGGCGCTCTAACAATTCTTAGAGTCCTACACTTATGAATCGCATCAAGCGCCGATAAACTCAGAGGGCTAATGCAGCCGTCGCGTGCGCTTTGACTGATAATGAGGACATCGCCGGAGGTGCTGGCGAGGCTTGCGGAGGACGACTACTTTTATGTCTGGGAGAAAGTGCCTGGCAATCCGAGCACACCCGCCGAGACGCGGGAAAAACTTGCCGAACATAAAAATTGGGGAGTATGTATGAACGTCGCGAGTAACACGAGTCGGACACCGCTGTTTACGATGGGAAAGGCCGTCTAGAACTCAGACTAAAATTCGAGCCGTCGCCCGGAGAGATGTTGAAAGCGAGTTCTCTTGATCTACCTGCGAAGCCAGGCGAACTTGGCTCTGCCAATGCCAAGGCCTTCCAGAAGCGCCAGCCAATCCTGCTTCTCTTCAAGGCTGTCGCGAACGACCGAGCGCTGCTCTCTCGTCGGCATAGTCATCCTTAAGGCTTCACCCGCCATTTGGATTAGCTCTTCAACGCTCTTGCAACGGACACCGAAATCCGTGTGGTATCTTTCGTTTAAATCCGATTCCAGACCGACGACCAGACAGGCTGCGACGAGCGCCTCTTTGGGCGGGCGCGGCGAGCCCTCTTTATCATCGCCGCGCCAGACAAAAACCTTTGATCTCTTCAAAGCTTCGGCGACTTCCGCCTCTGAAAAATTTACGATCTCAAACACCTTATCGCCATACTCACGGCGAAGCAGCTCGGCCGTCTCGGGGTGTTTCTGAGGTCTGGTCATATAAGAGATGATCTCTCGTTTGGGCTCGCCCTGATATTCAAACACGGCTCGATTAATACTCGGTGAAATCAGAGCAGTCTTTATGTTTGGATGCTGCTCTTTGACCCAGCTCAGGATTTCATGCGACTTGCAAACAATCAGATTCGCATGTGGCTCGACGGGCGCGCGTTTACCCAGCGCGAAACAGAGATGATATTTCCCCTTGATGTAAGGCTGGAAAACCTCAGGATAAACCAGCAGGTCCGGGGAATAAGAATAGTCGTAAAGCTCGCAGTGATGTTCAAACCATGAGACTAATTTCGGCTCGACGAAGGACGCAATCGTGCTGCGGCCAAGCTCACTTAACCACTCGCAGACGGAATAGAGTGACTTCACTCCTCCGGCCTGAAAGTATGGGGCAAAGACGATGGAATTTATGGCTCGTCCCATGCTGAAATTTTTCTCTCCCACATGTCAGGTCTTTCGCCTTGGGTTCACACTCGTCAGTCAACTGTAGGAGACTCGTGCCCGAACAAATGTTGCAGGGTCGGCATCAAGCGTTAGACATTATCGCTGTGCATTCTTGCTCAGGCGTCCGGGTTCTTTTTGTAAGTAGTGTGCCAGGTGGCCTCTCCGCACGCTTCGCACAGCAGGTAACGGCGTGGCGTGCCGCTGGCCTTCCAACGAATGCCGCCTGCGTCCCAGACAGATTTCTCAAAGCCGCACGGGCAGCGCATCATCCAGTTACGTGAAGACGCCTCTAGGCTTCGCGCCCAGCTCGCCGGAAGAATCGCCAAGAAGAACTTTTGGACTGAGTTCATACCAGATACATCTCCTTTGAAGTATAGCGGCAAGGCGTGTTCAAGCGGCCCTAAGACTCGAATCGACCCCACGGGAAATCAGCATATAGTGAGATATGTCGACGATGAAAGGCAAGCTGATTTCGGTCGGGTTCAAGGAGTTGTTAGATGCCGGCTAATCGTCAACGAGCATCTCAATTATTTCAGCGCACGTTTCTTCTGGCGTCTTGCCTTTCGTATAGACAGTATGCCTGGCAAGCTCATAATTACAATGGCTTCCGACAAAATTCTCGTGAAAATCAAAACCGTTGCTGACGAAACCTCCTGTCCTTTCGTTCAGAATAGAGATCGATTCATCCCTATCAGGTGAAGGCATAATCAAGATCACATTCGGGAAAGGAGACAAAGCTTTCTTTACGCGGGCGAATAAGGTTTCGTCCTCATAAACCGAATGCCCACCGCCTAAATCGACGACGGCGTCAAAGGGTTCTGCCACCAACCGTTCGACTCCATAAGGCTCAAACGGTTTCCAGTATTTTGTCAGCTCATAAAATCCTATCTTCTTAAGACCGGCCGCGTGTTCCCTGTCGTAGCCTAGTTCGTCCAGGTAAGAGTCTAAGATTTTATCGAGCGAACGAAGCGGCAATCCCAGCCGCTCTGACAAAAGCCGCCCAACGGTACTTTTACCGGCGCGTATGGGCCCAATCAGGATGACTTTGAAAACCATGCCACTCGTTTCAGCGTGCCTTTCTCACTTCCTGCTACACGCTCTGCGTTTGAATGAGTTTGTTAGACGGTGTCTTAAGAGCGCTCGCTCGTCCGCGATATGAGGATCAAGGCTCGCACGCCCGCCAACCATCCGACGAATACGAGCAACATTCGCAGCCAATTCCAGTTCACCCATTGATGCACTTTTGCGGTGATCTCTTCGGCGCTCAGACCAGCGCCGCGAGTGAACATGGTCTCTCTCAAAATAGGCACGAAGAATAGAAGCGTCGAGAGGGTGACGATCAGCGTACACATTCCGGCGACAAGCGCCCATCTGCGACTGACCTTCGGCATAAACCAGGCGGCGATCAGAATCGCCAATGTCACCAGCGCGTAAAGAGGCGACGCTCGCCCCCAGAATCTGACAGGCTCAATCGCGTACTGCGGCACTGGATTCCACCCCGTGACTGACTCCGGCGGCGAACCGGCCCACAAATGCGTAATCACGAACATCTCGTAAACAGCACCGCCCATCTGAATACTGGAAGAGAAAATGAAGAGCCACAGAACCGTCTGCGAGATAAGCTGGCGAGTTTTCATCAAGCGCTCACCTCCTCCGTAGAAATGTGCTAGCAGAAGCTTTCATGAGTCGCCCGAGAGTTTACAAAAACTTAGCGCCCAGGCGAAGCCGTAGCCCTCCTGGCGCGAAGCGGCGGACTTATGTTGTCGTGATTGGCTGTGACGCCTTGGGCCAATCAGGCGGCTTGTTCGTCCAACGGTTGAACCTTTGCGCCCTTAATCAATAACCAAAAGATGGTCGGAAGTACGCCGAGAGCACTAAGCGTCATCGCCAAACGGGTGAACAGCGCCGGATAAAATTGCGGGATCAGGAATTTATCAAGGATATTGATCGCGAAGCCAACGCTCATGAGCAACATCAAGATGCCCAAAATCTTCGGAAGGTATCTGGACTTGATAATAAGCAATCCGAATGAAAAATAGAAAGGCACCCAAAATATTTCAAGCAGTCCCTGTCCAAAACTATTATTCAGCCGGAGAAAGATCATCGCCAGGGCATTGAGTTGTTCGGTAGTAAACGCTTTCAAGTAATCGGCCTGGCTCAAAACCAACAACGCTCCGAAACTATTAAATGCGTTAACGACCGCGATGGCGACAGTCATCATGACAGAGGTCAGGAACACTGTTGCCAATGCTTTGTTAACCTCCTTAAATAATCGGTATATGATCAATCCGAAGAAAAACAAGAAGACCTGTGAGAAAAGATTACTGACGATGGCTGCGCGGAATAAAAACTCAGAAGCCACAATGTTGCCGGCAGTCGCCGCCGCGTCTCCGGATACGATCACCTTAGACCGAACATAGAACAGGCTAAAACCACCTGTAACCGCAACCAAAAGCCAAAGTAAGCCTGCGAGTCTTGCCCTGTTTCTGCTTGAATCCATATCCTCTCCAGCCATTCGTTACCGTCGCGTCAGATTAAGACTCTGCCCTGTAAGCCTGGAGTGACACTGATAGCCAGCGTCATCTCAATCCGACAAATGAAAGGCGACGGCTTTAGTTATAACCCGGATCAATCCGTGTTCTGTCCTTCAACTCAAGCACCGCTTGTATCCTGCCAATTCTACGAGCGACAGAGGGAATATGTTCCTTCAACGAAGCATGGTGAGTCGAGCACGTGAACCTTAGCTACGCGCTTCTGATATTTCAGATCATTCATCAGCACAAGATTCAACGTCTGTACCAGAAGCGAAGCCATCTAATGCAAGGCATCGCCCGCCGGTAAGAATTGAGAGAGGAATCCAATCTTGCGAATGATATTGATGCTGATTCCTCGCGTCGCTATTTGAATGAATGCGTGAGGAAGCAACTTGAGAAGCACACTATCGAGGAAGCGGGTTAAATGAGTTGTTATGCCTCGCCGCCAATTCCAGCACTCTACTGCTCATTATAATATCTCTACGGAATTACTCTTCCTCGGCTCAATGTCGAATGATGAATTAGCCAATACATGCCAGCCACAAAAACTCCGCCTAAGAGGACAGCAAATGCCCACACCATTGGGCCAACTAACACTGTGCCCGTGCCCTGCCGATGTAGCATACCTCCATCACGAGCCACACTTGCCGCGAAGATCACATGAATGACTATCGTCAACATCCAAATAATCGTGGTGAAGGTTGAAATTAGCCACGTTATTTGTCGAAGAAATTCCGGGTCCATGACTTTCTCCTAAAATTAGATAGAGGCATATCGCTCGAATTAACCCGCGCCGAGCGCAAGTATTGAATTTACACCGGAGGAAGTATCATAAGAAATATGCTATCGAGGCGTAGGGTTCAATGAGTTGTTCGGCGGCTCCTCTCGCGGCATCTTATCTTTATGATATGGGTGCTCTACTCAAGTATCTCAATAACGAGCCGCTGCCAGTCATCAGATAAATACCAGCACCTAAATAGAAGATACTTTTGACCAGCGGAACTAGAGCAAGGGAGTGGTAAACATCGCCAATCTGGCGGCTGGAAGCTGGCATGGAAGACAATATCTGGCTATAATTCTCCGCTACATATAGCACAGTTAAGATGTCAGGGAGCGCCATGAACGCTTGAATGAGCAGATAGAATCCTACTCCCCGTAGAACAAGCGACCATACCTCCATCCTTAGCAATCTGAATTCGCCCCTTCCATCTTCTCTCATCGTTTCAGTGAGGTAATTAGTTAAGGAAGATAATGGAGGATTGTTTTGAGAGGTGTGACCCTCGGACACTGTCTCATCTGTAAGTGACTCAATTCTTATCTTTCCACACTGCCAGCAAAATTTGTAGCCGTCTCTTATACTCTCGCCACAGTTGTTACACGTCCACATGACTGACTCCTTTGATGAGGTTGTGAGTTGAAGCAGCCGAACGCCCGAATTAACCGGGCGGGAAATATTGAGAGAAACATTCAATCCTGCGAATGAAAGGCGAGCTATTTCCGCTCCGGTTGAATGAGTCGTGAGATGGCGGTGTTTCTGTTATTCACTTCCCGAGAGTGAGCCGCAACCGCCCTTGTTGCTGCGCAACTGGACGACCATCGAGTGTCCTGACATCTATATTCACCCTCAACTCCCACGGCTTGAGAGGACCATACTCTTTCCGCAGATATTTATCTACCATAGCCCTCAAATTGAAATTGGTGAACTTGACTTCTCTCCTCTCACCAGGCGCTAGACCACGCACAACTTGCTGGCCGATATTTTGCCGTTCGGTGAGAAGTGTGGGGTTGCGCAAGAGTTCATTAGAACCTGCGATTTGCCCATCTGGTGAGATGTTGAAATCACCAATCGCCAAGACCATTAGATCAACTGATTGGCTTCCGCTGTTTTCCAGATGATAAACAATATTTATTTGTTCTGACCGTGACTCATCGGCAGCAGACCAGCGTTCTAGTTGACGATAGGCATATGAAGGGAGCGGCTCGTTCTCCTGGTGACTTCTCGCACCCGATTGTTTTTCACGCCACCATCCAAAAAACTCGATAGGTGAGATTGCGATGGATATAGCTTCGGCGGACGGAGAAGAAGGCGATGGCCGCATGACAGACCAAGTAGCGGCTGCGGTGAGACCAATGACGAAAGTAAGAAGCGTTGTGAGAAGATAAGTGAAGTATCGCATATAAGTTGCTCCTGACCGGTTCTTATATCACAAAAATCGCGCGCGAGCTATAGCCATCTCACGTCCGAGTCAACCCGCCGGACAACAACTGAGCCAGCGCCAAGCTCACGATGAAAGCGATACTAACTCCGGTCGGGTTCAATGAGGTGTTAGATGCGGCGTCAGCTTAACTCTCTACTCTGAATTTAATCACCAATCTCCGCCTGCCCCGCCACCCCCTGCATCTCCTCCGTCGCCACTGAAACCACCGAAGTCACTTCCGCTGCTGGAATCTGTGCTGCTACCGGAGTCCCAAATGCTCCCCGAATCTATGCTACCGGTATTCACACTACTATCTACACTGGCCAGGGTTAAATCATGCACATAATCGCCTGAAGTGCTGTCGTGGGAAACAATATTATCGGTGTCGCTGGGAGGGATATGTGCGTTGTCGTGAAGCCACAGCTCATTAGTAGGTGCTATGGGGATTATCGAGTTCTGATCCATGATAGCGTTTCTACTATTATCCCGAACTCTCCTGTGAAGCTGTATTCTTCTGTTAGCTGTTCGAGAGAAGTGCCCGGCTAATAGTATACATATGAAGATGAGTAGAAAGATGAGGAATAGAATCATGAGGCCCTCCAATTGAGTAATGAGAGCGTTAGCCTACTCCCATCTCAAAGATTTGTCTATCATTTGTCTCACTAGCGCCTAACGCCCGAATTGACCGGGCGCGCACACAACGCCGAAATCATTCTAGTTGACGATAAAAGGCAAGCTAACTCGCGCTCCGGTTGAATGAGTTGTTAGGCGTGGCGTTTAGGAACGCATACGATTCGGCCATATACGCTCCGTTCGTTTCTCCTGCGAAACCAACCTTTCACGCCACAGTAAATCCGTGAGCAAAACTATAACTGCAAAATTGAATCTGTTTCTAGGTTTATTTTCTTCTCCAGTATCAGAAGGCCCAAGCCAAGGCAGATTCCGGCATAAGTCAGTGATAGGAGCATTATTGAAATTCACATCCTTCCATTTGTGACCAAATTCGTTCCTAATCTTTCTGATGAAGTTTAATTCATCAAACTCATTTTTCTGGATAAGACCAAGCGCATAAGCGGCAGATATTCGAGACGAGAATGTACCTAATGGAGCATTAGCACCATTCAACAATTCATTGCTAACGTTAGAATCGAGAAAGAAGGCCTGAAGTATTCCCTTTAGCCTTTCATCAAGAAGCGAGGCCGCAACAAGCGCAGCGCCACGATCACTCTCGTTATTAAACTCCTGAGTGAAACCAGCGAGTTCTAGAATCTCTGGTGGTGCATCTTCCCAAGGCATAAGTTACTCCGATCACCTCCACGCCTAACTACAATTAGACCGCCAGCGGCATTATGCGCGTATAACCATCAATTACCGCCAGCGGTCTAATCAGTCATGAGCATTAAATTACTGCTACTGTCGGCCTCACACATCTCAGGGCTGATTATTACCACTCGGCGAGCGTGTTGACAGACTGAAAGACGTGAAGTGCCTCAGTCAGTAAGTCTCTGGCTTTCTCCTGCACATCTTTAGCCTGCGCGTTTCCAAGAAAGCGGGACGTAGACATCTCCCGCATCAAGTATTGGCGTGATGCACAGGCATTTCTTGATGAAGAATATAGAAACAGCATCAAGCCGTTGATAAAAATGATGAAGGCCGGATGATAAGTCCGGCCTATATGATTTCTGGGAGGCAGGGACTCGAACCCCGATAGCCAGATCCAGAGTCTGGAGTCCTACCATTGGACGACCTCCCAATATGAATGCTAAAGAAATTACCGTGCGAGCCGTGAGGTTGTCAACCGGCTCTGCCGGTGATGCTGCTGCTTAGAGAGCGCGGCTTTTGCGGGCAATGCGCGGTGACTATTTTTAACTTGCTCATTACAGCATGTTCGGCGCAGAATACAGCTTAGGCCGCCCGACGTTAAGCGAATGGACGAAGCGTTCAGCCCCCTCACCGCATGATCGCTTCGCGTAAGCGCTACTTTCCACCAAAGGATTTTTGAGCAGATGAGCATGCAAGAGTCTAGCGAGGAGAGCAATCGTGGCGCACAAGAGGAACTGCGCGCGGCGGTCGAAGAGCTGGAAGCGAAGTTAAACGAGATCGCGGCTCTGGTCGCACACGTGCGGCACGAGATTAATAATCCTTTGACGGGCGTGATCGGTCAGGCGCAACTTCTCTTGCGCGAAGAGTTGAGCCCGACGGCGCGCCGTCGCGTCGAGACCATCGAACAACTCGCCGGGCGCATACGCGACACAGTGGCCCAACTGCGTGAAGTGCAGCGTCCGCAACTACAGTCCCAAACCGTAGACGACGACAAGGAGGCGAACTTGCCGCCGCGTCATTGATTGTCCGGACGGGAAAAGGGCGAGCCAAGCGCCCGAAAGTTTTGTCGCACCGGCGGAATAAAACAGCGCTCCTTTCACAAAGAAGCGTGCGGGCATCTTCCTTTTAAATAAAAAGAGAGCGCCGGTTCACATTTATGAACCAGCGCTCTTTTTCTGTTCGCCGGACTCTTTTAAGCCGGGCGCATGCGCGGCTCTTTATGAAAGGAGCGCTTCTTCGTTCTCTTCGACGAGGTAAGGGCTGACAGACTTGACGGGCTCGTCCGCATCCTCTGCCAAGATGGCGTTGACGATAGGCAGACTCAAGGAATGCTTTGTCGTTGCGAGTGGTACGCTCTTGCCCTTGGCGTAGACGGGATGACGCCCGTGCTCTTCATACCACTGGGCGAGTCCTGCCGTCTTGTGCATATTCTCTATGATCTGCCGCCAGCCGACGCCAGTGTTGTAGGCGCAGAAGGAGATTTCGCCTTCCTGCGTGCCGTACGGAATAACGCACATCTCCGTGCGGCGAAAATCGTAGTTGAAGAGGTCCTGAAACCACATGCCCTCGACGCAGAGTACGCGCCACACGTCCGCCGGGTTATCTCCGGTCTCTCCCTGCGTCTTCATGCGATCATTGCGATCAGAGTTGGAGCTGGTCGAAGATGGCTTGAACAGATTGATGATCTGCGAGATGGGAAACCCTTCGGGCGCGCGTGCGGCGTCGAAGTTTCTCATGATCGCCATCGCGAGCTGCGCGTAAGAGAGTTTTTTACCGCGCGCCGTGTCCGTGATGAGCGCCACGTCCTTCATAAACTGCTCGTAGTTGAAGAAATCGAAGAGCGACGTGAACTGTCCCGTCTGGCGATTGACGACCATCAGTGTAAAGATGCCGCAGTTCGGATGGCAATTGCACGATGACCAGCCCCAGGGCGCGTCCGCTCCCTGAAGCATATCCATCACGGAAGTAAATGCAGAATAGGACGAGAGCGGAAACCAATCGCGAAGCGCCTGAAGGCGACCGCCGAGCTGGTCTTGGAGATCATGCGCCATGCCTGCGAGCGTGTAACGCTGCTTGATACGAACGGCATCGGGCACGTCCTCGTCGCGTCCGGTAAAGGAGACTGGCTGAAATGCTATGGTCTGAATCTTGTCTATGTTCTGCGCGGCGAACTCTACGATCTGTCCGATGGCGTCGTTGTTGATCGTGTTGACGATGGTCGTCACCAGCGTGACCTTGATGCCGACCGAAGCCAGATTCTCAATCGCGCGCAGCTTAACGTCGAACAGATTGCCGACGCCACGGTGCTTGTTCTTCTCTTCGGAGACGCCGTCGAATTGCAGATAGACGCCGTGTTGACCGGCGGCCTTGGCAGCCTTGCAGAACTCTATGTCTTCGGCGAAGCGTATGCCGTTGGTGGCCGCGAGGATGCGGTAGAAGCCGATCTTTTTGGCGTAAGCGACTGCCTCAAGATAGTAGGGCGAAAGCGTGGGCTCGCCGCCTGAAAAGAGTATGATGACCTGACGGCGCGGCTTGAAGGAAACGGCGCGGTCAAGGATAGCTTTCGTGTCCTCGAACGTCGGCTCGTGAACATAGCCGACCTGGTTGGCATCCATAAAGCACGGATTGCACATCATGTTGCAACGATTCGTCAGGTCGACCGTCAGCACCGCTCCGCGACCGAACTTGATATTTGAAGTCCCGTGCTTATGAACTTGCGTGTCTTCGGCGACGCGAAAGTCCCGCCCGAAGAAGAGCGATTCGATGCGCTCTAAAAACTTCGGGTCGGTCGCCATCACGTCCGTAAACTCGCCGTGCTTAGGGCAGGTCTTACGCATGATGACGCGGCCATCTTCTTCCAGAATTTGCGCCTTGATCTCGCCCGGATGAGCGTGCATCAGGGTCTCAAGCGCCGTCTCGCCAGTGATGACGGCGTCGCGCACCTCTTTGACGCAGCGCGGGCACAAACTGTCCGTCTCGCGCGGGAATCCGAGTGGCGGAGCAGAGCGCTCGTAGGATTTCAGGAGCGGGCCGGGAGCCCATGTGGGCCGGATCGCCTCGCCCTCCGGCAGACGGCGATTGACGGACTGAAACGCCTTCCACGCAACGTCTGAGAGGTTCGAGATCAGCTTGGAGCTTTTGACTCCGCTGAACTTACCCTTTTCAGATTCGCCTCTGCGGAACTGGTCGCTGAACAAAATGATTCTCCTCGTGGGCCGCAGGCACGCGGGAAATTATGAACGGCCTGGCCCTGTAGCTATATCAACTCTTTAAGAATTGCACAAAATACTGCCGCCTTGAGCGCGCACACGTCTGCGCGTAAAGCTTTGCAGCGTGACATGATAGTGGCGTTGGATGCGAAAGGCAAGCGCTTAGTTGGGCGCAAATACGCTTTTTTGGACAGACATCTTTTAATCTCAGTCACTTACGGGGATAAAGCGGGCGTGCCGGTCTGGCAAAACGGAGTCATCATCAGGGCCTCCCGCCCGGCCTTATACCCTGAACCGGGAAGCGTGTGGACGCGGCCCGGTTGCGGCGGGTAAACCCTTGCATGTACTATCGCGCCTCTGGCGAAGGGCCATACTCTTTTATGGATATTCATCCGACAGCCATCATCAGCCCGCGCGCAGAGATCGGTGCGGGCGTGCGCGTTGGCCCGTACGCTGTGATCGAAGACGAAGTCACCATCGGAGAAGGCTGCGAGATCAGCAGTCATGCCGTCATCAAGCGTTATACGAGTCTGGGTCGCCACAATCGCGTCTTTGAGCATGCGGTGCTGGGCGGCGAGCCGCAGGACGTAAAATTCAGGAACGAGCCGAGCCGTCTGGTTATCGGCGACGACAACCTGATACGCGAGCATGCGACGCTGCACCGCGCCAGCGGCGAGGGGCAGGAGACGCGTGTTGGCAGTAGGAACTTTCTGATGATCGGCGTCCACATCGCGCATAATTGTTTGATCGGTGATGACAATATCTTTGCCAACGAAGTGGCGCTGGCCGGGCATATCATTGTCGAAGATCACGTCTTTCTGTCGAACAACGTCGGCGCGCACCAGTTCGTGCGCTTCGGACGCTATGCAATGGTCGGAGGCAAGTCCAAGATCGTGCAGGACGTGCTTCCCTTCTTTACGACGGACGGCAATCCGCCGCGCGTGCGTGGACTGAACTCCGTCGGCCTGCGACGCGCGGGCTTTGACCTTGCGTCCCGTCAGGCTTTAAAGAGCGCCTATCAACTTCTGTTTCGCCGTGGGCTCAAATTAGAAGACGCGCTCACGGAGATGACCAGACTGAATGATCTGAACGTCTTGCATCTCATCAACTTTATACGCGCCTCAAGTCGCGGCTTCGCCCGTGCGCAACGGAAGGGCCGGACGGAGACGGCTGAAGAGACGCTTTCAATTTAGGCCGGAAGAGTTGGCGGCCCGCGCACAAATTATTTAAGAGATGAAACGAGAGACGCAGCAAGAGAAAACTGTGGCGGAGCTTGCAGCCCATGTCGGCGGGCTGGTCATTGGCGACAGCGAAGTGTTGATAAGAGGCGTGGCGGGACTGCGTGAAGCGGAAGCGGGCGAGATCAGCTTTGTCGAAGACAAAAAGCTTTTGGAAGAAGCGCAGAGGAGCCGCGCTTCGTGCTTGATCGTACCGCAAGGCGCTCGGATTGAAGGCCGCTCGTTGATCGAAGCGGCGCGACCGAAGCTGGCCTTTGCTCTGATCGCAGAGCTGCTGCACCCGCGAAAGGAATTTGAGCCTTCCATTCATCCGACGGCAATCGTGGCGGCGAGCGCAGAGGTTGCGGAGAGCGTTTATGTCGGCGCTTATGTGCGGATCGGCGAACGCTCACGCATAGGCGCGGGAACGCAGCTTTATACAGGCGTCTCAATCGGCGATGATGTCTTGATCGGGGCGGGTTGTGTGATTCATCCGAACGTAGTGATTTATGACAACGTACATCTGGGCGAGCGCGTGATTCTGCATGCGGGCGTCTGTATAGGCGCGGACGGCTTCGGTTATGTGCCGGATGCGGAGAACGTGCGACACAAATTCCCGCAGATCGGCAGCGTCCTGATAGAAGATGACGTAGAGATCGGCGCGAACACCTGCGTTGATCGCGGGGCACTCGGAAGGACTCGAATCGGACGCGCGACTAAGATAGACAACCTCGTACAGATCGCGCATAACGTAGACATAGGCGAGCGCGTCGTCATCGCCGCGCAGACCGGTATCTCCGGCAGCACAGTGATCGAAGACGACGCCATCATCGGCGGACAGGTCGGGATGGGCGATCATGCGCGCGTGCAGAGCGGAGCCATCATCGGCTCGAAGGCCGGAATACTGCCCGGAAAGATCGTGCGCGCAGGCGTCTGGTGGGGCATCCCAGTGCAGCCTCTGGACGAGTACAAGCGTATCAACGCGCACGTCAACCGCCTGCCGCAGATGCGCGAAGAGATAAAAAAACTGCGCGCCGAATTAGAAGAGCTACGGGGAAGGATGGACGAAGGGGCGAAGCATGAGCCATCGAGTTGAGATGGCAATCCGACTATCAAACATACGCTACTATTTATGGTAAACTTTACGCTGGTATGAGCGAAGAGAGCACACATAACATATCTGATGGCCGCTCTTTTGAAGAGAGAGTCTTTGCACGCTTCGACGCTATGGATGCGCGCTTTGATGCAGTTGATCTACGCTTCGATGCTGTCGAAGCGCGGCTTCAGGCGCTGGAATCTCAAGCCGAACGTCGAGCGCTTGAAACAAAACCGATCTGGGAACGAGCCTTGAGTGAAATACTTGAACTGAAACAAGGCCTTTACAACGTCGAGCGCAAACTTGACGTTCTGAGCCGCGACATCGTGCAGGTTCGCGCAGACCAGGTCCATGTCGAAAGACGACTTGAAAAACTTGAATCCGACGCCACCTAGTAATCAACAACAACTAGCCCTTACTCTTCCATTCTCTCAGAGCACGAACGATTGATTCGGCGGCGCGGCGTGAGGCGCGGCCTGCGCCCAAGCGTGCGGTCACGCGGCTTAGTTCTGCGCGCGCCACGCGGTTTCGTTCCTCATCGAGCAGTGCCAGCAGTTCTTTCGCCAGACGCTCTCCCGTGAATTCGTCCTGCATCAGCTCCGGCACGAGCCTTTCGCCCGCGATCAAGTTGACCAGACCGAAGTGCTCCGCTTTGATCAGTCGGCCCAGCGTATGCCAGTTCAGCGGCGATTCCTTGTAGACGATGATCATCGGCGTCGCGACGAGCGCGGCTTCGAGCGTCGCCGTCCCGCTCGCGACCGCTGCGGCATCGGCAGCGGCCAGAGCCTCGCGCGTTTCATGCTGCGCAATGCGTAAGCTGTCGGGTTGTAGCCGCACGGCCCTGTCGACCGCCTTGCCAATAATCTCCATCGCTTCTGTGGCGGTTCGGCTCGGTGCGAGCGTGAGGATGAACTGCACTTCCGGGCGTGTGCGCGAGATCAGGTTTGCGGCATCGAGCATCGGCGGCAGAATACGCTCAAGCTCTTTGCGGCGGCTGCCCGGAAGAAGCGCAATGATCGGGCGCGCTTCATCCAACTGGTGGCGACGACAAAACTCTTCACGCCCGTAGCGCGGGTGGACTTCACCCGTCAGAGGATGGCCGACGAATTCGACATGCGTGACGCCGCGCTCTTCGTACCAGCTCGGCTCGAAGGGGAGAATGCCTAAGAGCAAATCCACGTCGCGGCGTATGTTGCGCACGCGATAGGAGCGCCAGGCCCAGAGCTGCGGGCTGATGTAATAGATGATGCGCAGGCCGCGTTTGTGAAGCGTGCGCGCCAGACGCAGATTAAAGTCGGGCCAGTCGACGAGGATGACGGCATCGGGTCGGCGCGCGAGCGCTGCTTTTCTTAATGCTCTATATGCCTTCCAGAATTTGGGCAGCGCCCCGGCGATCTCTATGAGGCCGAGGATCGAAAGCTCGTCGCTTTTGACGATTGATTCGACACCGGCGGCGCGCATCGCCGGGCCTGTCGAGCCGTACAGCTCAAACGCGGCATGCATTGCCTGCTCGCGCAGAGCGTTAGCAAGCGTCGCAGCATGCGCGTCGCCCGAAGGCTCGCCCGCGACGATCATCAATCGAAAAGTTTCGCCCCCTCTGGCACTCATGCGACAGAGACAATAACATAAAGGGATGAGGGCGGAGGGATGAGGGATGAATAAGAAAGGATTCAACTTGAATCAGCCTTCATTTCATCCCTCATCCCTCCGCCCTCATCCCTTATTTTGCCTTCCCACTTCTGCTTTAAAGCCTTTCCGTGTTAGCATCGGCACGCTCTTGATAAGAGCACGGCACGCTCTCGCCGAGACCCTTTTAAGACTCTGAAGAGAGCGACCACATCCGCAGCCAGTCCTCCGGAGGTCTTCGTCTAATCTTTGCGCAACCGTTTTTCCGCAACCAGCATGCGCGGCTCCTGGGCGTTCGCGTCTCTTCTTTCTGTGTGCCTGACGATGACGTGGCTGGTGCTGGCCCACGGGGAAGCGCGCGCGCAGCAGCCCAACCCTGTCGAGCGCCAGGTCGCTAATCCCATCACGGACGAGCCCAACGTCAACCCGCTCACGCAGGAGCAGCCCGTTCGCCCGCGCCTGCCCGTGAGGAACACAACGGGCGCGACCGCTCCGCAGGCCACACAGGAACTCGAAGTACGATCCGATAAGCAGACGGCGAGCGGCCCGAAGGAAGCGCGCGTCTTCGTCTATGAAGGCAATGTGGACGTGCGCATCGGCGTCTATCGTTTGCAGGCCGATAAGGTCACGGTTTACGAAGCGAGCAACCGCGTCGTCGCCGAAGGCAATGTGGTTTTCGATCAGGAGCCCGGGCAGCGCATCACAGGCTCGCGCGCCGAGTGGAATTACGCGACCAAGCTAGGGTACTTCGTCAACTCCACTGGCTTTACCAACCAGACGCAGGACGGCACGATCCTCTACTTCACGGCCGACAGCGTCGAAAAGGTCGCGCCGGATAAGATCATCGCCATCAATGCCGAAGTCACCGCCTGCGAAGAGAACGTTCCGAAGTGGAGTTTTAAGACGGCGCGCGCGACCATCACCTTAAACGACCGCGTGAGGGTCAGTACGCCATCTTTCAACGTCAAGGGTTTTCCAGTCCTCTGGCTGCCCTACGCCTCTGTCTCGATTAAGCGACGTGACCGCGCCTCCGGATTTCTGACCCCGACGGTGAGCGGCTCTGGCAACAAGGGCTTTCGTATCTCGAACGCTTATTACCAGACCCTTGGGCGCTCCGCAGACATCACGCTGCGTAATGATATTTACACGCAGCGCGGATTGGGTTTTGGCTTTGATCTGCGGACGCGCGCCAACTCGCGCTCTTATCTGAACCTGGGTCTTTACGCCGTTAAGGATCGCATCTTCGGGGACGAAGAAGGGCCGACGACTCCGGATCAGGGCGGTTCGAGCTTTTATATGGACGGCGTGCATTACTTCCCCAACGGGTTCGTCGCCGCCGCCGATGTCAACATCACTTCGAGCCTGGCCTATCGTCAGGTCTTCTCCGACACGATTCAACAGGCGATCTCGCCTGAAGAGCGCTCGCAGGTTTTTATTAACAAGAACGCTGGTGATTATAGCTTTAACCTGCTGGCGCGCACGCAGGTCATATCCTTGCCGAACGTGCGCATACGCACGCGACAACTACCGAGTATTACGCTTGACAAGCGCCCCTCTGCGCTCAAGTATTTCGAGCGCCTGCCCGTCTATTTCTCCTTCGAGGGAGGACTTGAAGGCATCAGCCGCAAAGAGACCGTCGAAGACCTCGCGCTCTTTCGCTTTCAGAATCAGGGCGAGCCGCTCAACACGCCCTCCATCGTGCAGCGCCTGGACGTGCATCCGCAATTCTCAGTTCCCTTTCATTTCAGCGGCTGGTCTGTGACGGCGACGGCGGGTATTCGCGGGACATATTATTCGAACTCCGTTGACCCTCTGACGCGATTGGTTTCGAGCCGCGATGTGGTGCGCGGCTACGGAGAGTTCGAGCTGGACGTGCGACCGCCCGCGCTGGCGCGCAACTTCCGCCACAAAGACGGCTCGTTCTTTTTCCGCCACGTCATAGAGCCCTACATCGTCTATCGCAAGATCGAGGGCATCACCAATTTCGAGCGCATCATCCTGACGGATTACACGGACGCCATCGCCGACACCAACGAGATCGAGTACGGCATCACCAATCGTTTCTTTACGCGCCGTTCGACGGAGAACATCAGCGGGACGACGACACGTCCCAACAACGGCGAGCGCGTCCCGCTCTCCAGCCAGCCCTACGAAGCGCTGACTATTACGCTGCGCGGCAAATACTTTTTCGATCCTTATTTTGGCGGCGCGCTAGTGCCGGGACGCCGCAACCAGTTTTATCCGATAGACACTTTTTCCGGCTACTCTTACGGCGGCGTGCCGCGCCGTTTTTCGCCGCTCAACCTGGAAGCGCGTTACCGCCCGCGTCATAATGTGTTCGCAGACCTGCGCACGGACTTTAACGTGCAAAGTTTTGGAGTGCGCAATATCTCGCTCACCTTCGGCGTCAACTTGAAACTCATACGAGCGTTCCAGAGCCTGTACTTTACGCGCGCCATCGGTCTTGTTCCGAGCCTTCAACAGTTCGCCAACTCAAGCGGCAAAGAACCCGGCACACAGCGCGGCTCGCAGTGGAGTCCATCCGTCTTTCTGGGCAATCCGGACAGAGGGCTCTTCGGCGGCGCGTCCTTCTTCTTCGATTTCCAGAACAGGCCCACGGAAGGAAGCTCATCATTGGTTAGCTCGGTCCTCACGCTCGGCTATACTTGGGACTGTTGCGCCGTCGTCGTCCAGAACTATCACTTCAATGTCGGTCTGCGTAACGAGAACCGCACAGTCTTCAGCTTTCGTCTGAACGGCATCGGCACATTCGGCACGGAGCAGATCGGCCAGCGTTTCCCTTAACCCGATTTTTGGACACGCGCGGACGCGAGAAGCTATAATCTCTGACGGTCTGGAAGTGTCCGCCCAAACCGTTCGCGCCGTTTGCATCTTTGCCGGGACATTTTGCATCAGAAATTACGTTCGAGCCGAACCACAGCGTCCGGAAAAGCTTTTCCGGACAGCCCCCAGACCCTTTTGACCTTAAGCCTTACTTGATAAGTTACTGTGCATCGGACTGAAGCGCGCTGCCTCCGGCGCGAGTTAAATGGTCTCTGCACTGTCCGCTTCTTTTAGGAGAGCCTGGATGTCGCGCGTTCCCCGTTTTCATGTCGCACACTCTCAACCGGAAAAGCCTTTCCGAACAAAACGCTTTCGACCGCTTTCGACCGCGTTGGCTCTGGGCCTCGTCGCGCTGGTCAGCCTTGCGACTTTAAGCGTCTCCGCGCGCCGTCAAGATCAATCAACACACTTTGAAGGAACTGTCTCGCGGTCTTTCTCCGAGTCCTCTGCGAAATCCGCACAAGCCGCGATGGAGTTTGTTCCGGGCGACGTGTTGGTTCGCTATCGCGGCGGCGATGCGAAGGCCAGAGTCAAAGAAATCACTGCACCGACGCTTCGCAGAAACGGTCGTGAGATTCCTGTCGACGTGCGGCGCTTTGATGGCTCAAGCCTCGTTGACGGGCTGCGTCTGGCGCGCGTCCCCGCCGAAGATACTCTGGATGCGATTGCGGCGCTGCGCACAGACCCGGACGTGCTCTACGCCGAGCCCAACTACATCCGGCGCAAAGACGCTCTCCCCAACGACGCGCGGTTCGGAGAAGTTTGGGCGCTCAAGAATACGGGGCAACAGGGCAACGTCGGTTATCCTGTCAACAACAGGTTTATCAACGGCACGCCCGGCGCTGATATTGATGCGGAGCTGGCGTGGAATACAACGACGGGCAGCAGCGCTGTTGTCGTCGGCATCATCGATACAGGCATAGACATACTTCACCCAGACCTCGTCGATAACATCTGGGTCAATCAGGGCGAGATCGCGGGCAACGGCATCGACGATGACGCTAACGGTAAAGTTGACGACATCAACGGCTGGGATTTCGCCGGCAATGACAACACAGTCTATGACGGCGGCTCTAGTGACCCGGACGATCACGGCACGCACGTTGCGGGGACTATCGGAGCAAAAGGCAACAACGGCATCGGCGTAGCGGGCGTCAACTGGAACGTCAAGCTGATGTCTTTAAAGTTTCTGATTGGGCCGGACGGCAACGGGACGGATGCGGACGCCATCGCCGCCTTCAATTATGCGAAGATGATGCGAGACAGGGGCGTCAACCTTCGCGTCCTCAACTGTAGCTGGGGCGGCGGCGGTAATAATCAGGCGCTGAAGAACGCCATCGAAAGCGTGGGCCAATCTGGCATCTTGGTAGTCGCAGCCGCAGGGAATGAAGGGTTGAGCAATGACGATTACCCGCATTATCCTTCGAGCTTTGATAACTCGAATCTGATCAGAGTCTCGGCCACGGATCGCATTGACGATCTGGTCTATTTCTCGAACTTCGGGACAAGGCTGCCGGGTGTGGGCGCGCCCGGTCGCGGTATCCTGAGCACGACGCCTCGCAATTATGGCAGTGCGACATATACGGAGGCGGACGGCTCGACCTACAGCTTTTTTAGCGGCACTTCGATGGCGACGCCGCAGGTCTCAGGTGTCGCCGCGCTTATTCTAGCGCAGTATCCAGGCATCACCGTGCAACGCTTACGCGGGGCGCTGCTCTACAGCGGCGAAGGGATTCCGTCTCTCGCCGATAAGGTTCAGTCCGCACGGCGCTTGAATGCTAATCTAGCTCTGATTAATGCCGGTCAAGCTTTGAATGATGCGACGCCGCCAGCCATCGGCGGGCTGGGCGTAGCCGCGCAGACGGGTCGCCGCGTGACTTTGCAGTTTACGACGGGCGATGACGGCACTGCTGGCAACGCATCGCTTTATGACGTGTACTTCACGTCTTCGTCAACGGGCGTGCGTTTTCACGTCGGCTCTTTCATTCCGACTGCGTCCGGCAATCCGCAGAGCTTGAGCGTCCTCGTTCCTTATAAACAGACGCTAGGGACTCTTGCGCTCACGGTTTACGACAAGGCCGGTAATAACGCGACGGCGCAGGTGGGCGTTGCTGTCAGCGCGGCTGCTTCAGAGCCTTACACAGTAAGCTTGAGCGCGGCCACGCCGCTTACGACAGGCGGCACACCGCTCGCGCTCGTCGGAGACGATCAATACAGATTTGATTACAGTTTGCCTTTCGACTTTCCGTTTTATGGCAAGACCTTCAGGAGAGTTCACGTTTCAACGAACGGCGTCCTCTATTTCTCTCCGCCTGAAACGCGCAGCAACGGCGATGCCGATGATGTTCCGAGCACAAACGCATCCCTCAACCTGCACAGCATAAATCTGCAAAGCATGATCGCCGGAATGTGGGATGACATACGCACGGACAGATTTAGTGGAGACGTTTTCGTCGTCATCCCGGACGCGAATCGCATTATCTTTCGCTGGCAGGGCTCGACCTTCAGAGACGATACAAGCCCGATCAATTTCGAGATAGAGCTGCGCAGCGACGGCACTATCCAGACGCATTACGGTACGGGTAATGCCAACGTCAGGCCGCTCGTCGGCATCTCCGGCGGGCAGGCGGACTCCTATACGACAGGGCCGGAGGATTCGACCATCGTCGCTTCGCACACTTCTACGAGCCTGGTTAACCTGACCAACGCGCAGACCGTAACTTTCTCTCCGCAGGCCATTGTTCAGCCACCGACGCTGCAATTTAGCCAGAACAGCTACAGCCTGGCCGAAGGAGCGGGCAGCCTGGCCGTTCTCGTCAACCGCTCGGGAGATACGTCCGTTCCCGTGACGGTCAACTATGCGACCGCAGATGCGTCAAACTTTCTTCAGAACTGTAACGTCGTCAACGGCGCAGCCACTTCTCGCTGCGACTACGTCTCCTTGGTCGGCACTCTGCACTTTGCCGCAGGCGAGAACTCGAAGACTCTCTTCCTGCCCGTCGTCGATGATACTTACTTGGAAGGAGCGGAGACGCTCTTCCTTTCATTGTCGACTCCTTCGGGAGGCGCGGTCATCGGCGCTAATTCATCGGCGTCCATCACTATCACGGACAACGGCAATGACGGGCTAGGTCTGAGCAATCCGATAGATGGAACTAACTTCTTCGTCCGCCAGCATTACATAGACTTCCTCGGACGTGAGCCTGACCCGGCATCAATCGGCTGGAACAACCAGATCAATAACTGCGTGCCTGTGCAGCCAAGCTGTGACAGGTTGTCCGTTTCGCAGGGCATCTACTCCTCACCGGAGTTCAAAGATCGTGGATATTTTATCTACAAGTTCTACTCTGTGGCTTTTGGAAGAAAGCCTACTTATGACGAGTTCGTGCTTGACCGCGCACGTGTCAGTGGATTTCAGACAGAGGCTGAGTTGGAGCAATCGAAGCTGGACTTCATCACAGACTTTATGAATCGTCCTGAGTTTGCTGTCTACAGTGGACTGACCAACGATCAGTACGTCTTAACGCTCTTTAATCTGACGGGAGTCTCGCAGGTGACGGTGGGCACAGCAGTGTTCAATCTCTCTCAGATGCAGCAATCGATGACCACAGGCAAGACGCGAGCAAGAGTCTTGAGAGAGATGGTGGAGAGTCCGGAGGTGAGCGCGCGCTTCCAGGTGGAGTCAACCATCGTGATGCACTACTTCGGATACCTGAGGCGT
>DATLMN010000239.1:0-15855 GCA_035537255.1 Pyrinomonadaceae bacterium
GCGAACGCCGTGCGGTGATGCTTCGTGCCGCCGAAGCGACGAAAATCCAGCAGCCCTTCTTTGGTTCTGGAGAAGGGAACGCCCATGCGGTCGAAGAGATAAATGATCGCCGGAGCCATCTCGCACATCGATTTGGCTGGCGGCTGGTTGGCCAGAAAGTCGCCGCCATAAACCGTGTCGTCGAAATGCTCCCAGGTCGAATCGCCTTCACCTTTGGTATTGACCGCGCCGTTGATGCCGCCCTGCGCGCAGACTGAGTGCGAGCGCTTGACCGGCACGACCGAGAAGAGATCGACGGAGTGCCCGGCCTCGGCGATCTTCATGGCCGCCGCAAGCCCCGCGAGCCCGCCGCCGACGATAGCGATCTTGATACCATTCGTTCCTGTTGCTGCCATAAACTGTTACGACCTTCCTCCAAGCGTATCGGCCACCCAACCTAAAATTCCGTTATGATAAATAAAGGCAGCGGCGGCGTTGATCCCTACGGCCAGCAGAAACGCGCCGAACGCGATGCAGGCATAACCCGTCAGGCGCTGCGCGCGTGCCCCGATGGTGATGCCCCAATCAACCATAAACAACCAGATACCGTTGGCGAGATGCCACACGGTTGAGGTAATACCGATGATATAAATGGCGAAAATCCACACATTCAGAAACTCGCCACGCACTATGTCGAAAGCCTGTTTGGGAGCGTGCGCGACCGAGACGGTGTTGAGACCTGGAATCAGACCGAAGCGAAAATTGAGGACGTGAAACGTGATAAAGAGAAAGAGAATCATCCCTGTGATGCGTTGAATCGTGTAGAACCAGTTGCGCGGGTACGGGTACGCAAGGTTGTTCGGTCGCATCTCCCAGGTAATAAACAATCCGTAAACGGCGTGATAGATAAGCGGGATAAAGATGCCGCCGATCTCTACGAACAGGATATAAGGGATGGATTGCAGGTCAGCGACGGCCTTGTTGAAATCCTCCGCGCCGGTCAGTGCTTTCGAGTTGGTGTAGAAATGCTCCAGCACAAACAGGGTAAGCGGCACAATGCCGGTAAACTGGTGGAGCTTGCGGAAGATGAATGTCCTGCTCAAACGAATGGCCATGGCCTTAAGAAAACACTCCTTTGCCCTTGAAGGCTGTCAAAACAACTGCTGCTGCTGACGATCCTCAGAAAAAGTGGCGAGCTGGCAAGATTCGGAAACGAACGCTTGGAATTATATGTAGAAGCGCTCGAAAAGCAACCTTGAGTGCCGCCTTGAACTGGAATTGCCACACACCTTTTTTCACACGGCCATCACCCCCAGCACTACTATTAACAGAAGAACGACAGGTGCGAGCAGGAGCGCATACGCTGCCAGCAGGCATGCGAAACTGATACCGGCCCATAGTGCGAAAGCTCTTCTGTCAGCCGCATCCGCCCTCATGCTCTGTTTGTCCAGGCCGAGCAGACAACGCATCTCTCCCACCTTGCTTGAGAGCAGCGCATCGTCGAACGAGTACACATAGAGATTCGAGCTATAGCGTCCCCTCAGGAATGATCTGTAGACGCCACGCCGATTTATCAGCAGGCCGAATCCGAACCCGAGCAGATTCAAAATCCACGCGGCGTAATTGGCCGTGCAGCCCGTCGCAATCTCCCACGCGCTGATCTCCGTCTCGCCCGGCATAGTCGTGCCGTATTCCGTCAGGATATGGTGCAGGTCGTGATAACGCACGACGTGTGCGCGCGCCCGCGTGTTCGGAAAATAAAAGCGCATCCATCCGTACTCGACCCTCACCCACGTATCATCGTAGCCGCCGTCCGGGCCGAACTCGTTCAGCGCGAAGTATTTTGTGCGCGCCTCCCGAAGCGTCATCTCTGATCCATAGATCGCCATCACGGCCCACCAAACCTTCTCTCGATTTCAATCACTCCGCAAAAATCTTCTACCCTATGTTACGCCCGCGGGGGTTATAAGGTAAAATGAAAAATATTGCGTAGCCAGTTCAGTAAAACTAATAACTTGAATAAAGTTTTCAGTAATCAGTTTTCAGTTTTCAGTTTTCAGCCAAAGACAAACTGCTTTTACTGATAACTGAAAACTAAAAACTGACAACTGATTACTGACTGCTGATTACTTCCTTATGCAAATCGAGACTCTGAAAATCTTTTGCGATCTGGTGGAGACGGGGAGCTTTTCGCAGGCGGCGGAGCGGAATTTCGTTACGCAGTCGGCTGTGAGCCAGCAGGTGCGCGGGCTTGAAGAGCGCTTTAAGCGGCGTCTGCTTGAGCGTGTGCGTGGCCGCAGAGAGGTGCGTTTGACGGAGGCGGGCGCGGTCTTTTACGAGGAGAGCCGCAATGTGCTGGCGGCCTTCGCGCAGTTGCAGGAGCGCCTGCGCTCTATGGAGGGAAAGATTAGCGGGACGGTGCGGGTGGCGACCGTTTACAGCATCGGTCTGCACGAGTTGCCCCCGGCCGTGCGCCGCTTTATGGCGCTCTACCCGTCGGCCAAGATTGATCTCGAATACAGCCGCACGACGCGCATCGTGCGCGATGTCCTGAGCGGCGCGGTGGAGCTGGGCGTACTGGCTTATCCTGAGCGGCGACGCGGGCTCACCGTTGTGCCTTTGCCAGGCGACCGCCTTGTGCTGATCTGCCCGCCGTCACATCCACTGGCCGCGCGACGTAAGATCAAAGCGACGGCGCTCGAAGGACAGGACTTCGTGCTGTTCGAGCGCGACATTCCGACGCGCCGCGCGATAGACCGCATACTCAAATCGCACGGCGTCACGGTACGCCGCGTCGCGGAGTTTGATAATATCGAAACGATCAAGCGCGCAGTCGAGGTCGGCTTTGGCCTGGCAATCGTGCCGCGTCCAAGTGTGTTAGACGACGAGCGGCGCGGCGGGCTCGCGGTCGTCGCGCTCAGCGAGCCGGAGTGGACTCGCACAGTCGGCGTCATTCACCGCAGCGACCGGCAGCCCAGCGCCGCCGCACGCAAATTCATCGAGTTGCTTCAACAGCAGTGACAAGTAAAAAGTGACGAGCGATCTGACACTTACTTCCGCGACGAAACTGGCACGGCTGATACGCACGCGCGCTGTGTCACCCGTCGAGGTGATGGAGGCTTATCTTGGTCGTATAGAAGAACTGAATCCGCGCCTCAATGCCATCGTCACGCTCGCGCCTGATCTGTTGGAGCGTGCGCGAGCGGCGGAGGCAGCAGTGATGAAGGGCGCTGCAAAGGGAGCGCTGCACGGCGTGCCTTTGACCGTCAAGGATACGATTGAAACCATTGGCCTGCGAACGACGAGCGGGTCAAGGGTGCGCGCGGGGTATATTCCGCAAAGGGATGCTCCGGCGGTGGCGCGGCTCAAAGCTGCCGGCGCGATCCTGCTCGGCAAGACGAATGTGTCGGAGCTGGCTCTGGATTATGAATCGGACAATCCGCTCTTTGGTCCAAGCCTTAATCCTCACGACCACAGCCGGACGCCGGGAGGTTCGAGCGGCGGCGAGGCGGCGGCTATCAGCGCGCGGCTCTCTGCCGCTGGCCTCGGCAGCGATCTTTCCGGCTCGATTCGCATTCCAGCGCACTTCTGCGGCATCGTCGGATTAAAACCGACGGCGGGGAGCGTCCCCGGGCCGGGGCAGTTCCCGCCAGCGGTGGGCCCATATTCGCTCGGCTCGACGATTGGGCCAATGGCGCGCCGTGTTGAAGACCTCTCGCTTGTCTTTAGCGTGATTGCGGGTGTGCGCGCGCATGAAGAGCTAGTCTCTTCACCGAATAGGAGCGAAGCGCGACAGACCCTCAGAGGCTTGCGCTTGGCATGGTACACGGACGATCAGGTCTCACCCGTGACGGAGAGTACCAGGGCGGCTGTCCAATCGGCTGTCGGCGCGCTCGAAGCGGCGGGGCTTTTAGCTTCTAAGCAGTTGCCGCCCGGCATTGAACGCGGGCCGAGTCTCTGGATGGCGCTCTTTTCAAGAGCTATCCTTGAGCCTTTGCAGGCGACTTACAGTGGGCGCGAAATGGAAGCCGGAGAACTGGCGCGCTTCCTTTTGAAATCCTTTGCTGATAAGCCTGCGCCTTCGATGGATGAGTTGCTGAGCGCTTGGATGGAGCGAGACCGCTTGCGCGGCGCGCTCATCGAATGGATGAAAGATGTGCCGCTCATTGTTGCGCCCGTCGGTGCGACTCATGCGTTTGAGCACGGCGCGCGACGCCTCCTTGTTAGCGGGCAGAGCGTGAGCGTCTTTCGCGCCTTCTCTTATTCGCAGACCTTTAATGTATATGGGCTGCCGTCCGTTTGCGTGCCCGCCGGGCGTGCGCGCGAGGATGGCTTGCCCGTGGGAGTGCAGATCGTCGGTCGTCCCTTTGAAGAAGAGCTGGTGCTGGCCGCTGCCGCTGTTGTCGAAGAGGCGCTCGGCGGTTGGCAACCACCGCCTGCGCCACCGCTCGCTCTTTCGCCGGAAGGGTAGAATCCGTTATAGTTGGCGACGCTTGAAGCCTTTAAAGAAGATGCGCTCTCTGTGAGCGCCACAGTCCCCTGACATCGGAGGTCAATATGATGCCCTTGAATTTTTCTCTCATCCTTTTTCAAGCCGAGGCCGGTGCGGTACTCTTCTTATTCTTTTTCGCGTTCATCGCCCTTGCGCTGCTCATTATCGCCGTCAAGACGATCAAGATCGTGCCGCAGGCGACAGTGATGCTGATCGAGCGTCTGGGTCGCTTTAGCCGCGTCGCGACGAGCGGCCTCAATATCATCGTGCCGTTTCTGGATAAACCGCGCGGCGTTTACTGGACCAACACGCGGCCCGGTCTCTCTTCCATAGACCTGCGCGAGCTTTATATAGATTTGCCGCCGCAGCCCGTCATCACTCGCGACAACGTGACCATCCACGTCGACTCAGTCGTTTACTGGCAGGTCACAGACCCTATCAAAGCCGTCTATGAAGTGGCCGATCTGGTCGGCGGCCTGGTGCAGTTGACGATCACTGGTATGCGCGCCGTGATGGGCGAGATGGATTTGGATCACACGCTCTCTTCACGCGATCAGATCAACGCCAAGCTGCGTATTATTCTTGATGAAGCGACGGACAAGTGGGGCGTGAAGGTGACGCGCGTGGATGTCAAGAACATCAACCCGCCCGAAGATGTGCGCCTGACGATGGAGAAGCAGATGACTGCGGAACGCAACCGCCGCGCGCTCGTACTTCAGGCGGAAGGCGAAAAGCAGGCCGCGATTACACGCGCAGAGGGCGAGAAGCAGGCCGCCGTGACGCGCTCCGAAGGTGAAAAGGAGTCGGCCATTCTACAGGCGGACGGCGCGGCGCAGGCACGTCTGCGCGCGGCTGCCGCCGAATCCGAAGCCATCGGGCGGATTGCGCAGGCGATGCAGGGGCACGGAAATCCCGCGCAATACCTGATCACTGCGCGCTACATAGAATCTTTGCGCGACATGACGCGCGGCAATAACTCCAAGGTGATCTTTATGCCGGTTGAGACCTCAGGCATGTTGTCTAGCATCGGCGCGGTCAAGGAGATGTTCGCAGAGACGGGCGAAAAGCGTCGTGATGACGGCGACAATACGCCTCCGCCGCCCAGACCGCGTCAACTGCCGACCTGAAATAAGGAAAAAGCGCAGACGAAATTTTTAAGTTGAGCACGAAAAAAGAGCGGGGAGTGCATAAACACTCGCCGCTCTTTTTCTTTAGCCTGTAATGTTGAAAGGCGATGCGCCGCCGCTATTCAATATCGGCCCATGCTTTGCCGTTTTTGTAGTGCAGCGTGACCTTGGAGATTTCGAGCAGGTTCAGGTTGGCCCACTCTATGCCGTTGCCGTCGCTGTCCTCGATCCTCAAGTCCCACTTGGCTGCTCTCTCCGAGCGGCTGAAGTGTATGTTGACGCTGTCGCCGTCGGCCAGCGTATCCTGTCCGAGGACATCTTCCTGCCAATCTTTGGCGCTGTGCGGGGAAACAAAGAGCTTGTTGATCTCGACGCCCGTCTCGTTGACCACAGTGAAGTCCTGTTTGCCCTGAGTGAAGGCGGTCGGGATGAGCATCATCGAAAGCGCGCAGACTGCCAAGAGCGAGCCGATCCGGCGCAGGGTAATCAGGGATGCGTATTTCATGTAACTTGTGAATCCTTTCAAGTAGATGGGTTGGTGACGATGCAGGCGTCTGAAATCTCTCTAGTCTGTCGGGGGAGTCAACCTGCCCGGGTCAACGATCCGTACTGTTAGTCGGTCGGCCCAAATTATTTCAGCGCATGCGTTATTTCGGTATTTACAGCTTTACCCGATTGATTTGTGTGGATGTTTTGTTCGACGCCGACCGATGTTGGCCCAAACGGCACAACTGCGGCCAGCATTTCTGCTGAAGCTATCCTGACAATTAATCAAAAGAACGCGGGCGTGACCTTGAAGCCTTAAGCCTCGCGTGTCGCACGGCAGTATAACATAACCGTCTGCCGTCTCAATTTTAGGCCGTGAATTAAATTCACCTTCTGCGCCTGACCGTCGATGATCATCACCGACGATCAGGCGCGAAAGGCTCACTATCGCCTTTGACGCGAGCGCCTGCGCGCTTTTGCCTTAAGCCTGCGACGGTCTTTCGTCCTCGCCTTAGCTTATTCAGTCTCGGCCGTCGCCTTACCGTTATCGTAGTGCAGCGTGATCTTGGAGATTTCGAGCAGGTTCAGGCTCTCCCACTCGATGGCGTTGCCCTTGGTGTCTTCGACACGCAAGTCCCACATGGCTGCCTTCTCGCCACGGCTGAATTTGATCTCCACACTTTCGCCGTCGGCCAGCGTATCTTTCCCAAGGACATCTTCCTGCCAGTCGTCCGCGTTATGCGGCGAGACGAAGAGCTTGTTGATCACGACGCCCGTCTTGTTGACGAGTGTAAAGTCCTGCGCGCCGGCAGTCGCCGTGTTGGCATTGCTGCTCGTGGTATTGGAATTGGAAGCGTTTGCATTCGACGCCGGGGGAGTCGTAGCCCTGTTGGCATTGGTCGTGGTTGTCGTGTTGCTGGTGGTGGTCGTGCTGTTAGCGTTAGCCGGAGCAGTAGACGTGCAGGCGGCGGAGACCAGCAGCGCGGCGGTCAAAGCGGCCAGTAATACAGTATTCTTCATTCTTCTAGATTTCCTCTATTGGATAAAGGTAGTTTGCAGGCTAACTTGAGCTGTATCGTTCCGCCGTTTGATATTTGAGAGCGCCGTTCCTGTGCGGGGAATCCTGAAGGCGAGGCCGTCTGTGTACAGATTTAACTGTACAAGGATTAGGAAACGCAGAGTCCAAATACTGATAAGGCGAATTTGACAGGGGTTTTCCGACTACCTTGGAATTGATAAAGCCTGCTGACTCTACGTGGATTCACTCGCTGTGTCAAGCTTATGAGCGGCCCGTCATAGGTGTAATTGAAGCCGTTGTGTGGCCGAATTGATGTTGAGGATTTCAGAATAAATCGGCCTGGCCCAATTTGTGCCGCGACAGCTCCGTGTAACGCGAGCCTGCGGGCCCCAGCTCACTCTGTATCAGGAGCAGCGCATCGACGAAGACCTCCGCCGCCTCAAACCCTTTTTCCTGGTGAAGCGCTGCCAGCTTGCGCGCGCCTTCTGGACGGCGCAGGCGTGCGATGGTCAGATGAGGATGAAAGGGACGCGCCTCGCGCTCAAAACCGGCAGCTTCGCATTCATCCTCAAGACGCTTTTGCAGTTGCGCCAGAGAGCGGGAAGCATCACGGACTCCGAGCCATAAAACGCGCGGCAGTCCCCGCAAAGGAAATGCACCCGCACCTTCGATGGTAAAGTGGAAGGGCGCAAGCGTGTGAACAGCCCTCTCGGCTGCATCGGACAAAACGGCGCTCGCTTCCGGCTCGACCTCTCCTATGAACTTTAAAGTGATGTGCATCTTTTCCGGGCGCTCCCAACCGGCACGAACTTCCGGCATACGATCTTGCAGCTCGGCGATATGATCTGCGGCGCGTCTGCGCACCTCCGACGGCAACTCGACAGCGAAGAAGAGACGAACGAAGGGATGAGGGCGGAGGGATGAGGGATGAAAGGAATGCTTTCGTTCCTTGGATGCTTTCTTTTTCATCCCTCATCCTTCATCCCTCATCCCTTATTTTAACGGTGCGAGGATGAGTGTTTCTTTGGTGGCGCGTGTGATGGCAGCATCTGTGAAGGGAAAGGGCTTGGGCGTGACGGCGCGCCAGTCCGCGAGCTGGTCTTTCCAGTGCGGGCTCGAAGGGTTGCCGGATTGGCCGAGCGTGATTGAGTGCTGTGTCTTGTCCCAATCGCTCGCGTCCGCGATGAAGCGCATAGAGACGCTTCGCCCCACGTTGACCGTCACGTTGCTCCCGCCCGAACCGTTCTGTGGAAAAGGCGCGATGGTAAACTGCAAACCGATGAGCGGCGCGCTGGCCAGTGGGTGCGGGAAAATAACCTGCGTATAACGACCCCACGTCCAAAGGGTTTCGTCAGCGCCCAAGCGTTTGGTGATAAGCTCGCGTGCCTCCGCTTCGCAGGCGCGCAACAACTCCGCATAGCTCTTGAACTCTTTGGGCAGCCATGCTGAATTTCTTTCCGTCAACAGTCGATCAATAAGCGTATCGCTGTTGTCCCATGAGTAATCTTTGGCAAGCTCTGCGCCGAGCGCTGCTTCGAAGATACGGCGGCGAAACGCTGTGCGTATCACTGTGCTGAAAAGCGCCGCGCGCGAATCCGCATCCATGCGACCGTTCCAGCCCTCCAACAATTTCACAGTCTCGCGCCATTTCTCGTCCGCAGCAGAGGAGGCCGTCAGCTCGCGTCCGGCTTTGACGACCTCGCGCGCCGTGAGCGCGCCGGAGATCGAATAGGTGTCGCCCTGCACGGCGCGCATGTCTTCGGCTGTCAAATTACGTTTGTCCGCGAGCAGCTCTTGAATACGACGCGCGCGATAAGGCGCGGCCCAGTGATGCGTGAGAAAGTGCTGGTAATTGTTTCCGACGATGCGCTGGTTCGCCGTCACGATCAGCCCTGAAGGCGGATCGAACAGGTGCGGCAACTGGTCGAATGGAATATAGCCAGTCCATTCGCCTGCGTCTGTTGCGCCGTCATAAGGTCTGCTGCCATCGCCGGATTTTCTGATGGGCACGCGCCCCGCCGCGTAGTAGCCTATGTGGCCGTCCACATCCGCATAAACCATATTCTGCATCGGCGCGGTGTATTTCGAGAGCGCTTCGCGAAACTCTTTCCAGTTGCGCGCGCGGTTCAAAGCCATGAAGCCCGCCAGGTTCTGAAGAGCAGGGTCTAACGCCGTCCAGCGCAGAGCGTAGCGCGTGTTATCCTTCTCGAAGACGATTGGCCCATGCCGCGTCTCCGTCACTTCAAACGGAACAACCTCTGTCTCGGAAGAAGTAAAACTCTTACGCACCTTTATCTCTTCACGACGCACAACGGCTTCGCGCCAGCCCGTCGGCGTCATATAGCGACGCGGATTCTCTTTATCGAACTTCTCAATATAAAGATCGGAGATGTCCGGGCTGACGTTTGTGTAGCCCCAGGCGATATGCTCGTTGTGGCCTATGACGATGCCGGGCAGCCCCGGCGCGGTCACGCCCGCGACTCTCATGCCGGGCGCGCTCAAGTGCATCATGTACCAGATCGAAGGCGCGGACGACGGCAGGTGCGGATCATTAGCAAGTAGCGGCTTGCCAGACGCAGTGCGTTTGCCGCTCACCACCCAGTTGTTACTTGCCAGTCGATCAAGGTCTGTCAGTCCCAGGCGTTCGAGCGCGCTCCTTCGCATCTCCTCCTGCTCGGAGAGCGCCCTTAAAGCACTGATGCTTTCCGTGCTGGTACTCTGAGAGCGAGGCTGTTTGGTCGAAGCCTTTTTCCCGGCTTCGTCCGTGCCGACGACCAACACGTCTAGCGGGGAAGTTTCAACCAGCAGCGCCGCGCGTTTTTCCGCTGGCAGTGTGTCGAGCGCGGCGCGCATGATGTCCAACTGCCAGCGATCCGTGAGGACTTCAAAAAAGAGCTTGACGAGTAGAACGGAATCAGCGGGCGTCCAAGGGCGCGGCCTGTACTGTAGTATCTGAAACTCCGGCGGCAACGTGCGCGCGTCGAGCGAATCAATAAAGGCATTGACGCCTTGGGCGTAAGATTCGAGTAGCGCTCTTTCGTCTGCGGGCAAACGAGCGACCTCCGCTTCGGCGACCCCTGCGAAATTGTATGTGCGGTGAATCTTATCCTGCGAAAGTGCGAGCGTTCCGAAAATCTCTGATAGCTCGCCGCGCGCCGTGCGCCGCGCCAAATCCATCTGCCACAAACGGTCGCTCGCCACCACGTAGCCCTGCGCGAAATAAAGGTCTGCGTCCGTCGCCGCTTCGATGTAAGGAATACCGCGCTCGTCGCGCCGCACCGTCACGCGCTCGCGCAAGCCCTTCAAGCTGACGGACGACTCTTTTGTCGTCGCGGCGCTCTGTGGTTGCGGCTGCTGCGCAGAGACGTAGGTGAGAGCAGGCCACAGGCTTGAGAGCGAAAGCGACAGTACTAGGTAGAGGACGGCGTAAAGTTTTTTCATGGTCGGGTCTCTATCGGTCGAATAGCTTAAACCTGCACCGGTATTAGTAATGACATTAAACGCGGCAAGGATAAACCAACGATCAACGGAATGCTATCGACAGCGTGTCAGTATGGATAATTGAATAAACATTGCATTGAGGCTCACCACAGAGAGCACAGAGGGAGCACAGAGTGTTGAATGCCGTTCAAGCCTCTGTGTGACCCCCGTGTCCTCTGTGCCTCTGTGGTGAATGGCACCCTTCATAACTCGCGATTTCAAATTGTCCAACTACTACCTGTTCTTATGCGTTGACGCTTGGGGGCGTGAGCCGTTACAATCCGCGCCAGTTTGAGGAATCTATATCATCTTCCTCGAACATCTTGGAACTTCGCTCTTAAGATACGGTCAAACAAAATTCATGTTGCGCACAGGCTTTTTACATCTGCTCTCCGTAATGCTTCTGACACTCTTCGTCTCGGCGGCGACGGCGATGGCGCAGCAGCGCCCGCTGCTCACGGAAGACGTGGACATCATAGACCCCGGCACGTTGCGTATAGAGGCCGGGATAGATTTCTTACAGAACTCGAAGTTCCCGCTCTCCGGCCTGACGGGCGATCAGACGCGCGTCGGCGTCATCGGCATCAACGTTGGGCTTTCGCCGAACGTCGAATTTCAGATCGACGGGACAATTCAGAATTTCGTGAGCGTCAATTCGATGAGCGTGCCGTCGCCGATTCCGCTGGGCTTCGGGCCTGGAACGACCTCGACCAACGATACGGGGGATTTTACGCTCTCGACCAAGATCAAGCTGCGCAACGAGACGAAGAACGGGCCAGCATTAGGCTTTCGCTTCGGCGTGCAGTTGCCGAACTCGAATCAGGCGCGCGGCATCGGCACTAATCAGATCAACGCTTACGGCGTAATCCTCGTCGGTAAAAAATTCGGCCACAACGCGCGCGCAAACTTCTTCGGCAATCTGGGAATTGGAATCTTGACCGCGCCGACAGAGCTTTTTACGCAGAACGACGTGCTGCTCTACGGCTTTGCCGGAATCATCCGTCTCAACAAGCAGTTTAATTTCGTCGGCGAGGTCAACGGACGCGCCAGCACACGTCGCGGGCGCGCGCCGCTCGGCACGGAATCCCTGTCGGAAGCGCGCTTAGGGTTACAGATCAAGGCTTCGGGCCTGCGCTTCGATTTCGCGGGCATCGCCGGTTTGACGGATTTCAGCCCGCGCTCCGGCGTGACCTTCGGCGTCACCTACGATACCCCCACAGTCTTCGCGCCAGTCAAATAAAACAGTGACAAGTGACAAGTGACGAGTGACAAGCTAAACTCTACTTTTTGCTTGTCACTCGTTACTTATTACTTGTCACTGCCTTCTTATGCTTGATTGGTTACGCGCCAACATAGAGTGGCTTCAGCAGTCGTTCACGCACATCGTCGAGTGGCTTGAGCAATTCATCATCGGCGTGCCGATGTATGTGGCCGCGCCCTCTATGGTCATCATCGGCGCGCTGGACTCTTCGCTCCTCTCGCTGCCGGAGATCAACGACTACCTTGTCATCATGCGGTGTACGAAAGACCCTATGGCGGTCTTCTACTTTCCGCTCTTCGCCGCCGCCGGGTCTGTCATCGGCTGCATGCTGCTCTACACGATTCTGAGGCGCGGCGGACAGGCTGTGCTGCGCCGTCGCTTTCGCGCGGAACATATAGAGAGGGTCGAGCGGGCCTACGCGCGTTTCGGTTTTCTGGCGCTGGCCGTCCCTGCGTTGTTGCCGCCGCCGATGCCCTTTAAGATTTTCGTCGCGACCGCAGGGACGCTCGAATATCCGAAGTGGCGTTTTATGTTGACAGTGATGATCGCGCGCTCGCTTCGTTACTACATAGAGGGAGTGCTGGCGGTCTTTTACGGCGAGCGCGTCCTGCAATTCCTCAAGGACAATGGACTGCTCATCCTGGGCATCGTCGCCGCCGTCTGCCTCGTCGGGCTCGCCATCTATTTCATCACGCATCGTAACAGGCCAACGGAAAGCGAGCCCGTCAAGACGGAAACAAATATCGCAGCAGACGAGATCGAGACGGTCGCGGAAACGAAAAGCAGAGGTTAAGGTTTAATTGATGCTGCGCAGAACAGTTCATCGCAGGTGATCGAATAGCCTCTGCTTGAGAGAGAAAGGGTCAGTGAAGAGATTTGAAGTGGCTCTTACATAAGCTCACAAACGGGCTCGGCCATGTGTCGCGGTATCTGGTCAGCTTTGGCCCATTCGGACTATTTACCATCGCGCTGCTCGATTCGGCGATGGTGCCGCTGCCGGGCGGAGTCGATGCTGTACTGATATTGCTCTCGACGGCGCGTCCCGCGTGGTGGCCCATCTACGCTGCGGCGGCGACGCTCGGCTCCGTCATCGGCTGCGTCATTCTTTATCACATCTCAAGGCGAGCGGGCCGCCGCGCGCTCTCGCGCTTTTCAGAATCGAAGCAGCGTCGCGTCAAAGAACTGATTGATCGTTACGATGTGCTCTCTGTGCTGGTCGCTTCGCTTTTGCCGCCCCCGTTTCCTTTCAAGCTGTTCGTCATTACGACGGGCGTCTTTCGTTTGAACATCTGGCGTTTCGCGGCGGCCATCGCGGCGGGACGCGCCTTTCGTTTCCTGCTCGAAGGCTATCTGGCCGCACGCTACGGCGAGCACGCCAAAGATTTGCTCGCGCGTTATTACCCGGCAATCGGCATCGGCCTTGCCGTCCTCATCGTGCTGGTCTTTCTTGTGCGCAGGCTCAGACGCCGCAACCCGCCCGCCGCAGAGGAGACTGTAGACCACTCTGAAGAGCAGATGTCGGAAGTCAGATAAAAGAACGGGTGAGAAAGTTAGAGAGCGTCGCTGCTTTAGGACTCTTTAACATGCAGATTCAGAGAGCGCTTCCGCGTTGAAAAGAAAGCGACGGGCGTCTGCCAGATCGCGCGCGCCGTGCTCATGCAGTCTTGCGAGCATGCGTATAAAAATCTCTGCCGTGGCGAGCGCATCATCCGACGCGCGGTGACGATTGAGGATCGGGATCGTAAAATGCTCTGCCACGGTATGCAGGCGATAATTCAAGAGTCCCGGAAAGATGCGGCGCGACAGCTTGACCGTACACAGATGCGTATTGATCATGCGGCGTCCAGGATAAACGCGCGCGATCTCATGATTGAGAAAGCGCACGTCAAACTGCGCGTTGTGCGCGACCAGCACGGCCTCGTCAACGAAGTCCAGCCATGCATGAGCGATGTCTGCGAAAAGCGGAGCTTCCCTGACCATCATGTCGCTGATTCCCGTCAGGCGCACGATGAATGGCGGAATCGGTATCTGCGGATTGACCAGCGAATGGAACTCGGCGACGATACGGCCCTCTCGGACGCGGTACGCGCCGACCTCCATGATACGCGACGGCGGCGTCTTGGCTCCTGTAGTCTCGACATCTACGACGACGAAATCGGTCTCGTGCAGTGGGCGCGCCTCGGGGTCTTCGCAGACCAGCTCGACTACCAGGTCTTCGCGCAGCGACAGGCGATGATCGTCCTTGACCAGATCGGCGACGACCAGTGCCGCCATTTCCGCGTCCAGGTCTGAAAGTTTCAGGACAATGTCGGCGATGTCCATGGCGGGCGCGCATCCGCCACACACACGCAGCATGTCGACCGTCTCCTGAACGAGATCGGAATCAGATACAAGGTTGCGACGCAGCGGCGGCATGATGCCGATCATTGTAGCATCGCATTTGAATAACAGAAAACGAGGTGTGAATTTGCGAGCAGACGAAGTGATAGAGAGATTCCGCCAAACGGGCGCGCTCCTCGAAGGCCACTTTATTCTTTCGAGCGGTCTGCACAGCCCAAACTACCTGCAATGCGCGCTCGTTTTGCAACATCCTGCTGAGGCCGAAGCGTTCGGCCTCGCATTGGCCCAAGGGTTCGCCGGGCAGAATATCCAAACCGTCGCCGCACCGGCCATCGGCGGCTTGATTATTGGTTACGAAGTCGCGCGCCAGCTCGGCGCACGCTTTATCTGGACAGAGCGCGACGCCGAAGGGCGTATGCAGTTGCGGCGCGGCTTTACCTTGAGCGCAAATGAGTCAGTGCTGGTCGTAGAGGATGTGATTACCACGGGCGGCTCAACACGCGACACCATCGAAACCTTACGCGCGGCGGGCGCGCGCGTGGTCGGTGCGGCCTCGATCATCGACCGCTCGCAGGGACGCGCTGATGTCGGTGTCCGGCGCACAGCGCTCGCCACACTCGACGTGCCCTCAGTCGATCCCGCCGCCTGCGAAGCCTGCGCGCGCGGAGAAGAGGCCATCAAACCTGGAAGCAGGAAAACAGTAATCAGTTTTTAGTTTTCAGTTTTGAGTAAAAGCAGTTTGTCTTTGGCTGATAACTGAAAACTGATTACTGAAAACTTTTTATGAATTACAAGCTCACGGTTCAGTATGACGGCACGGATTTTCACGGCTGGCAGATACAGGGCGGCATGGAGCGCACTGTGCAGGGCGAGTTGACGCGTGTGCTGACGTTGATCGATGCGGGCGAGGTCACGGTTCACGGGTCTGGCAGAACGGATGCGGGCGTGCATGCGGAGGGACAGATCGCGAGCGTTCATCTGCGGCGCGAGATTGCTCCACAGAAATTGCGCGCGGCCATCAACGGGAATCTGGCGCGCGATGTGCGCGTCATCGAAGCGGAAGAGGTTGCAGAGGATTTCCATGCGCGTTTCTCCGCGCGGGGCAAGACCTACTGCTATCGCATCTTCAATGCGCCGGTCATCTCGCCTTTCTGGGTGCGTTACGCGCAGCACGAGGCGCGCCCCCTCGACTTGGAGCGTATGCGCGCGTGTGCTCAGTTGTTTCTGGGCCAACACGACTGGACGGCCTTTTCGTCTGCGCAGACGGAGGCGCAGACGCGCGTGCGCACGGTCAAGCGGCTTGATATAACACAGGGATGGGACGAGCGCGGGCGCGCCTCTCTGGTAGAGATCACTGCCAGCGCTGACGGTTTTTTGCGTTACATGGTTCGCTCCATTGCGGGCACATTAATGGAGGTCGGGCGCGGGCGATTGGATGAAGCGATGGTTGAGCGCGCGATCCTTAGCGGCGAGCGCGAAAGTGTGGGTGCGACCGCTCCGGCCTGCGGCTTAACGCTGATCGACGTGCAATACTGACCGCTTATCAGTTTTGAGAGAAGAATAATGAAGGGTTCACCGCTCTGTGGTAGAAGTTGAGGTATCTAGGCCCAACTTTGCTACCGGAGACAGAACCATGAACCCTTTGCGACACTACCCGATTCTCGCTTCTTTG
>DATLMN010000240.1:0-7062 GCA_035537255.1 Pyrinomonadaceae bacterium
ATATCATAGATCGGTATAGAGATATTACAGCCGAGCGAAAGACGCATGGGCTCACGGAGATGCCGGAAGTCGCAACGGGCCTGCGCCCTCAGCAATGGATAGGGAAAGACTTGCCGCCTGGCCAACCGTTCTGGCGTCGCCTGTGGCAGCGCAAACGGCGACACGCGACCATCTCGTTCCTTGTACTGCCGGATCGAATCGTCATCGTCCGCCAGAGCCGATTCAAGCTGGACTTCAGTGTAAGCCCAGCCACGCGCATAGAACTGCGTGAACTCGTCCGGCAGTGGCACGAAATTATTGCGCAGATCACGGGGGCGAGGGCACGCGGCCTCGGCCAGCGCCCAGAAGAAGCGCCCTTGCATGAGAAAGAATCAGGCGCGGCGCTCAGTGATCTTACAGAAAATGCGCGGCGGATCGCGGAGCGTCTGAGCAGCCTGCTGCAACTGCCTTCCGTGCTGGATAATCTGTCGCGCTCGACGCGCTCGCTCACGCTTGTGCCAGACGATAGCCTGCACGGCTTTCCCTTCGCGGCGATCATTCATCGCGGAAGCTACTTAATAGAACGGTATGCGCTCTCGTTCGCTTACCAGAGCAACGAGCAAGCGCCTGTGAGCATTGACAGCGGTAATCCGAGTGCTCTGCTCGTCGGCGCTTCACGCGGCGGCGGCCATTGGGCCAAGTTGGAGTTTGTGCCTCAGGAGTTGGACAACATCGAAGATTGGGCGACGCGGCGCAGGCTGTGGGCGCAGCGCCTGGACGACGCCAGACCTATATGCGATGCTCCGGACAAGGCGACCGTGCTTGCCGCTCTGCCTAAATGCACTCTGGCGCACATCGCCTGCCACGGTCTTTTCACGCCCGATCAACCGGCGCATTCAGGAATTGTGCTGCGACCCGCGCAACAACCCGACGTGCTCACAGTGCAGGAGCTATCTGCGCTGGACCTGACGAACCTGCGGCACGTTACGCTCTCTGCGTGCTGGTCTGCGGATCACTTTATCCTGCCCGGGCGCTGGGTCATATCCTTGCCGGAGACGCTGGCGCGCGCCGGTGCGGCAAGCGTGCTCGGCTGCCTCTGGCTCGTCGACGACCGCATCGGCACAGCCTTCATGGCGCAGTTTTATCAACACCTCAACAAGCACACCCGCGCCGAAGCCCTGCGCCGCACACAGCTCGCCTGTCTCAAAGGTCAACTCTCAGGTGCCGACTCGCACGACACGGCGCATCCGATCTTCTGGGCCGGATACCAACTCTACGGAAGCGGCGACAGGCTTAAGCTCTGAGCCTGTCATCCAAAAGACCTGGGAGCGCCAGTGCTGAGAATTTCCACGCGACAGGCGTAAAGGAAAGGCAGAAAGCGTTTGGATCAGTGCGTGGTCGCGCAGGCAAATTCACCGGCGGGAAGAACCCAGCACCCTTTCATCCTCTGTGGCCTCTTTTTTCTTTTTGCCCTATTTGGAAGGCAGATCGAGAATGCCGTTAACAGTATCGTTCGTCTCTTGATCCTGCCTCCACTTCTTTTCCCCTCTAATTGAGACCAGGGCGTTAAAGAAGACAACCAGAAAAAGTACCTCGCAGAGATTGGCTAAAGAGATGACGAATTTAGAGTAGGCGGTCGTGGGGATGATGTCGCCGTAGCCGGTAGTGGTGATCGTGTAGATAGAGAAATACATATAGTCCATCAGCTTGAGTTCTTTGAACTGGCTGCGGCTGAGCTGCTTCATTTGCAAGGAAGTGATGTCGTCTGGGATCGACACAATCGAGGCAAGTACGACCCTCTTGTTTTTATCCTTTACCTGATCCTTGAAAGCCTGCGTCAGACCAGCTTGGGAACTGAGGATGGTATCCAGAGCACTATCCTTTATAGCTGAAGCTTCGTTTGAGGATGGCAGCGTTAGCCATTCAATGTTATGCCAGACTTCTGTATCAGACGTAGTTTTCAGCCCTTCATTTATTTCGAATCTGATGTTCTGCACCCTGGCTTCCGACAGTTCGTAGTTCGACTGATAATGCTGCAAGTTATAGTTGGGTCTATTCCGCCCAACCTCTGCGATGGGTTGATCATCACTGCGTCCGACCAGGATAATACGTGTACGTTTACCACCCGCAGTTTCGTGCTTGATGCGCCTCTTGATCTGTTCAAGCGAGCAATAATTAAACAACGCTGTATCTTTCATTATCCAGTTCTGACGCGGTAGCGGAGAGAGCAGTGCTTTCTCGTCAACCTGCTGCAACCCACATTTTTCTTTGATCTTATTTTCGTCTACTGTTTGAGTGGTTGCGCCGGAGTGCGCTTGATCACTACCACTCAGATTTTTCTCGTTATCACCCGTCTCCAAGTGTGCCCGGTATGAGTCGAAATAAAAGTAGTAATTCCTTTCCTCATTGTTCGCACTCGGCGTGCCGGGTGACTGTGTTGATTCACCATTAGCAGCTTTGGTTCCAGCTTGCTCGCTCGCTTTCGCGCCGTCGGGAGCGGTCACTTGCTCCGCCGGCACGTCGATTTCGTCGGGAGATTCCGAGTTCAACATGCGCAATGCCGGAGGGGATTGCTTTAAGATCGAGAGACAGTATTTATCGTGAAATGCGAAGGCAAAGCCGAACAGGAACGTCACGTCCAGAAAGATTACGAAAAAGAGAAAAGAGAGCGCCCACAAAGGCTCGTTGGCAGAGCCAATTCTGAGAGCGTTGAGTTTCCTCCATTTCGTATCTGGCGGCTGCATGAACGCACACATGATGACGCCGATCAGGCCGATGAGGAGGACGACAATTACTACGGCTAACCAGGAGAGGAAGTATATTTTATATTTGAACGAGTAAAGGATCCAAAAAACACAATAAGCGGCAATACAAAAAAAGGACACCTTCATGCTGAATTTATAGAAGTATCTGTTCTCAATTTCGTGCTTATGGCTTCTATCTACATGGAAAAAAGTCCCGATTATTTGCGCCATTACTGGAAGGAAAAGAAGCACCGCCGTCCATCCTGACTCGGCATTCATATCCTTGGACTTGAGATAGCACATTAATGCAACGACATAGACGATGGCTCCTCCGGCGGTATAAACATAAACCGTTCCCTGTGAGCTGGATTCATCATCTATTGAGGCAGAGGTACCTTGTTTGGTCTGATGTAGTGACATGTTTTTGCTCCGTTTGAAGTAGCCCGGCTATCAAGATTTAGCTGCCAGCGCCGGGTATCAAAGAAAACAGCGCCTCAGGCTTGTTTGATCGCAACGAGGCGAGAAACACTGCGCCAAGTCAAGAATTAGTTGAGAACACGAGGCTCGACGGTGATAAATTCCGACCGGCCAGAGAGCCAGACGCTTGAAAGTATGAGAATGATGTACTACCTAGCGGACTGAGGAGCTTCTGTGTAGATCACGAGGCGCGGGCGCGCCGTGCGGTCGGAGTTATTGCGCGCCCGGTGAAGACCTCAACCCCTTGTAACCTTGCGTGAGAACATCGCCGCCTGGCGTCCCCCTTGCCGTGCTTTGTTAATCAATTATCCAGACCGCCTTATTGCGTACCCTTGACCCGGTACGTGAGTATAATTTCGATGCGACGATTGCGCTGGCGCTCAAACGTATCAGTGCGCGGGTTGACGCCGGGCGGCCGGTTGGGCGGCTGGTTGGCGACGACGACGTAGTTGAGCGGCGGGCCCCCGCGCGGATTGTCAGCCCGCTCGAGCTTCATCTCCTTTTCATCGACCCCGTAGGGGTGGTACTCGGCGGCCCCGCTGGCGGAGAAGCGCCAGGGCTCAAGCCCTGGCGGGTTCTTGGCCTTGCTCTCGTCGAGGATGAATTTGACGACCGCGCCTGCACGCGCCGCCGACAGCTCCCAGTTAGAGGCGTAGATGCCGCCGACCGGCACGTCGTCCGTGTGCCCCTCGACCTGAATCTTGTCATAGTGCTCGCTGTTCTCTATGAGCACGCCGGCGATCTTCGTGAGCAACTCCTTGCCCTTGTCGCCGAGGTCGGCCCTGCCGCTAGAGAAAAGCACGCCGCCGCTGCCCTCTTCGTTCACTCGCAGGATGATGTGCTGAAGGCTGCCGTTCTCAGACATCTCTATGCTCTTCTCGCCGAGCTGCCCCTGCAACTGCCGGCGCACAAGCTGCTGGCGCAGTTGCATGTCCTCGAATTCGCTGTTGCGCCGTACCATGCTGCGCGCGATATTCGAGAAGAGGATGCCGAAGACAAAGATGACAACGATGATGAGCACAGAAGTCAGAAAGTCCGTGAACGCGGGCCAGACATCTATCTCCGATTCGTTTAAGTGTCGCAAGCGCATACAGCAAATTCTCCCTCATCGATACTCACAGAGGCCGCCGTTTCTTCCCGATGCTCAGTTTAAGTCTTAGAGCGCAAGAACCACGCGAGCATGAAGATCATCGCCATGATGACGAGCAGCGAGATGGCGCGCATGACCAGATCTTCGGGCCTGAAATTGAAGATGTACATGATGCCCAGCGCGGCGAAGACAGGCACGGTGACGCTGGCGACGCCGATCAGTATGCGCAGCATTGTGCCCAGACGGCCCGCCAACTGGCTGAGCGACCCCAGGTGATGATCCAACTCAGCCTGCCTGTTTACGAGGGCGGCAAACTCCGTCCTGTTCTCGCGCACGAACTGTTCGAGCCCCTGCTCGACGCGTCGCATGCCGGAAATATCAAGCAGTTGTTTCTGCTCTGAGAGCAGGGCTCGTAACGCTTGCTCGTTTTGTTGGAGCACCTGTTCGAGGCGGGCGGCAAAGGCGCTGCGCTCTTCGCTGATGGTCGTCGCCAGCCCGGAGAGCAGAGCCTGATGACCGTCGCTTTTGCCTACGGACTCCTGTAGATCGGCAACGAACTGTCCGTGTCGCTCCATCATCTGCTCAAGGTGCGCTCGTGTGCCCACTTGCTGCTGCTCAAGCAGTTCGAGCGCCTGCGCGCGCAGCGTGCCCACCTGGCTGTCAACGGAGTTGCGTATAATGCCTGCAAGCTCGTTGATACCGGCTTGCGCCAGCTCGCGCGCTTCCCTGGTCTCGGCGTGCGCCTGACGCGCGTTGCGCTCGATGGCTTGCAGCATATCTTCATGCTTGCTATGCCAATCTTCGAGGGCGCGCGTGAGGTTTTGACTGCTCTCGCCCACCACGCGCACGACCCCTTCCAGATCGCCGTGTGTGTTCGCCTGATGCGCCTCGATGCGTGAGGTCAGCCCCATGAACTCGCTGACGACGCCCATCATCTGCTCCTGCGCCTGGTAGATGCGATCCTGATGCGAGCGCAGCGCGTCGGCCCCCTCGCCGAACTTACGCACCACGGCAAACAGATTCTCTAAGCTTGTCCCGACCTGCGATACTTTGCCGTCGAGTTCATCGGACAGGCGCACCAGATAGTTCGAGCCCTCGCGAAAAGCGACGACGGCTTCGGCCAACTGCGCGGCTTCCGGCGGCGGCTTGAAGATAGGGATCAACCTCGTGGCCGTCAGGTCTTCAAGCTCTGCGATGAACCTGACCTGCTGCCCGGAGGCGAACCAGTTACACATGAGCAGGACGATGCTGGCGAGGATGCCCGTCAAACTGGCGTAGAATGCGCCGCGCGTGCTCGCCAGCGAAGTTGACATCGTACTGATCAGTCTCTTGAACGAGTCTTGAATAGCCGCCGTGCTGTTGGGCTGCTGCTGCGCTGATCCGGGCGGCGTGTCGGCGGAGGGCGCGCCGGGCGTATTTTTGTCCAGTTCCGTCTGTACCTGCTCAAGCGCAGGGCTCATGTTTCTGATCAGCCCGCTCAAGCCCCAGATTGCGCCGCACAAACCTAGAAGCACGAGCACGCTGGCGACATAACGTGCGATGCTGATCTTCGCGCTCTCGCGCGCCGCCAAGACTTCGGCCAGCGCCACCTGATCGAAGTCGCCGCCGCGCAGGCTAATGTGCTGTAATTCGATGACCCGCCTGGCGACGATAGAATCCGGGGCCACGTCGTGCAGCAAATCCTGCTTGATCAGTTCCGCATCCGTCTCCTGCTTACGCTCGACCTCAAGATAATTCTCCGCCACCTTTTCGAGGGCGGCGCGCTGCTCTGTGAGCCGCGAGAGGTAACGCAACAGCCTGATGAAGCTGAGAATGAAGAAGAAGAGGATAGCCAACACGAACGGATTGAGGATGTATTCACTCCACATATTTGTCGAGACGGGTGCGGACAAGTTTTGCAAGAGGCCGGGACCGTGGAGCAAGGACGAGTTGAGGATCATTGATTACTTCTCCCGTGCTGAAAGGCCCGCGTCACCTGGGCGAGCCAGGCCGGGCGCACGACTGTTTACGAGGCGCTTGAGTTGACGACGGCGCGAATGGATTCATCTGCGTTGCGCGCGACCGTAGCCAACACTTTGATCTGATCGCGTAGGCCGGACTTACGATCAATCAACTCGATGGTCTCGCTGATGCTTGTGCCCGGTGGCAGCGAATCGGTGTTGAATCGAAAGACGTAAGCGTCGGCCCGCGCCGGATAAGCTTCCAGATACGAGGCGACTTTATCCGGTAACGCGACGCTCAATTCAATCTCCTGTTTGTCGCTGCGTTCTACTTCGAGCCGCATGGCCTTCGTGCCGCCCGCCCGCACCGTGCCGAAACTGAGCGCGGGCAGAGATTTTTTCAGGTGCACGAGGCGGTAAGGTATCTCCGCGCGGCATAAGCGATAGTTGGACAAAAAGCTGTCAGTGATGAGCATGACCTTGAGCGAGGCTTCAGTTCGGTGCGGCTGCGGCTGCGGAAGATTGGCGCTTTCAATCTTAAAAGTATGAGCGAAGCGCGCAGCGCCGCCGCCCACGTCGGCTTCTAAGCGAAAGTCCGCCAACTCGCCCGAATGCGGGAGGCTGATCATGCCTGTCAGAGGGCCGCGCCCGCGCGCGAAAACCTCAACGGACAAATGCGGCTCGTCTATTCCCTGCTTGACCTCGCCGAACTCGCGCGGCGAGAAAGAGATTTCCGGCAGGGCTCCACCGATTTCCACCTGCGCGGCGAAGTGAACGACGCCCGCGACGCCAGCGCCCTCTTCACGCACGACGCTCAGGTGCAGCAAACCCT
>DATLMN010000241.1:0-5519 GCA_035537255.1 Pyrinomonadaceae bacterium
CCTGCGCTTCGGCGAGCAGGCGCGAGTGCTACGGCTCATCCCCGGCATGGAACAGGCGGAGTTCTTGCAGTACGGACAGATTCATCGTAATACTTATATCTGTGGGCCGCGCGTGCTTACCGCCGCGATGCAGATGCGCGAGCGCCCGCAGCTCTTTTTCGCAGGGCAGATCAGCGGCGTCGAGGGTTATGTGGAATCCGTAGCGACGGGTTGGCTCGCGGGTCTCAATGCGGCGAGGCTCTGTGCCGGAAAGAGTTTATTGACTGCGCCGCCGAAGAGCGCGACGGGCGCGCTGGCACGCTACGTTTCCAGTGCCGGGACAAAAAACTACCAGCCCGTCAATATTACTTTCGCGCTTCTGGAACCTCTGGGCGAGACTGATCGTCGCCGCGTCCGGCGCAAACGAGAGCGCCATCAATTGCAGGTCGAACTCGCACTCAAGGAATGGGACATCTGGCTTCATACAAACGTGACGGAGCAGGCCGAAGAGATCGTTTCGCCTCTCTCCGCCAAACACTAAAGCGGAAGCGACGAAACGCTTCGGCGGCGAAATGTCAGCGCAGCAGGAACAGTAGCGTGGCGCTCTGTGCCGCAGCGTGCCTCGCGCTTCTCTTTTCGCCTCTCGCGTCGCTGGTGAACCTCTACGCGCAGTCAGGGCGTAATAAGAAGCCCACGACCACTACGCGGCAGACCAATACGACGCGCACGCCTCCGGCGCAGCAGGCTAGGCCCAGACGTGCCAGCACAGAAGCAACGCCTACGCCAACTCCCGCGCGAACCAACGCTCCCGCTGAGCGTGTCGTGACAGACCCTTCAATGCTCGGCGAGCCTCCGCCCTGGCCCACGCCGAAGCCTACACCCGCCGCTCCTGCCGCAACGAGCACTCAGCCTTCCGCAGGCGAAGAGGTTGATGCGGAGGACGTGGTGCGCATCAACTCGAATCTGGTGACTGTCCCGGCATCCGTCATAGACGCGCAGGGCCGCCCCGTGACCGATTTGAAGCTGGAGGATTTCGAGTTGCGCGTTGACGGACAGCCCAAGCCGATCAGCGAGCTGGGTAGCTCCGAGACGCCCGTCACGCTCGCGCTCCTCTTCGACAATAGCTCAAGCCTGTCTGCGGCGCGTGATTTCGAGAAACAGGCGGCTGTGCGTTTCTTTCGCAGCGTCATACGCCCGATTGATATGGCGGCCGTCTATTCCGTCTCGACATATCCGACGCTCTCACAGCCTTTGACGAACGATGTCCGCACGCTCGTGCGCACTATCGAAAGATTCGGTAAGCCCGAAGGCGCGACGGCACTTTTCGATGCGGTCGTTCAGGCAGCAAATTATCTGCGCCCTTATCAACAGGGACGCAAGGTGATCGTCATCGTCTCGGACGGCGCGGATACGATCAGCGAGATAAATTTCGACGCGGCGCTGCAACGCGCGCAGGCTGCCGATTGCCAGATTTACGCTGTGCAGACGGGACAGATAGAGAATGCGAACCTGCGTGATCTGGCGGCTGAGCGGCGCTTGCAGGATTTCGCCGGGCAGACTGGCGGAGCCGTCTATGTGCCGCGTGGAACGAATGATCTGGATGCGGCGTTTGCGCAAATCTCCGCAGACCTTGCACAGCAATACGTGCTGAGCTATTACCCGAACGACGAGCGACGCGATAATCTTTTCCGCACCATCAGCGTGCGGGTCGTGACGCGGCCTAACCTGCGCGTGCGCGCACGCAAAGGCTATTACCCGCGCAAAGCGGAGAGGTTCAGCGGCAATCAACAGGGGAGCGCAGGAACAGAGCTGGTCGCGAGCCTTGAGCGGCCAACGCAAGCAGCGTCCGTAGATATTTCAAGCGAAGACGCGCGACAGCCGTCTAACAATTCAGCGCCGCGCGCGAGCATGAGCGATATTTCAATCGGCGCGGGCAGCCGCGCCACAGGGCCGCCCGATCCTGATAGTCTTGCGCGCAGTAATCGCGAAGCGCAGCCGAGCACGCCCGCGAAGACTAACAACTCGCCGCCCCCGCAACCTATCACGGCAAGGCCAACGCCTGCGCCTGCGACGCCGTCACAAGCCGAACAGACATCAACAGCAGCGCCCGCTCCGTCCTCAACGCCGAAGGCTCCCATCTCCGGCGGTGTGCTCAACGGTAAAGCGATCAGTCTGCCTTTGCCTTCGTACCCGGAGGCGGCGCGTAACGCGCGCGCTTACGGCAGGGTCAGCGTGGAGGTGACGATAGACGAGCAGGGAAGAGTCGTGGCGGCGCGCGCCGTCTCGGGCCACTCGCTGCTGCATGGGCCAGCGGTGGCCGCAGCGCGTCGCGCACGCTTTGCGCCGACCAAGCTCTCGGGTCAGCCCGTCAAAGTGACTGGCATCATCAATTACAATTTTAATCTGACGCCGTAATCTCTTTGAGGACGCCTATGATCGAACAACTACTCACACAGTTTTTCGAGCACCTGCGTTACGAGCGTAACGTCAGCGAGCATACGCTGCGTAATTATGCGAGCGATCTGGGCCAGTTCTACGATTATCTTGCTCCCGCCGATGCCGAAGGGAATCGCCGCGAAGTCGATATACGCCAGATCGATCACATCACTATCCGCGAATGGCTCTCGACACTGCACGCGGCGCAGAAGAAGAAGACCTCCGTGGCGCGCAAGCTGGCGGCGCTGCGCACCTTCTTTCAATTCCTCGTGCGCGAAGGCGTAGTCGAATTGAATCCAGCCAAGCTCGTTTCCACCCCGCGACTGGAAAAGAAGCTTCCCAATCATCTCTCCATCGAAGACGCGATCCGCTTTATCGAAACGCCGGACACGGAGACTGATCTGGGCAAACGCGACCGCGCCATTCTTGAGTTGCTTTACGGCACGGGCGTGCGCGTCTCGGAATTAACGAAGCTCGATCTGGGAGACGTGGATTTTCAGAATAAGCTGGTGAGGGTGACGGGCAAGCGACGCAAACAGCGCATCGTCCCTTATGGCGATCCGGCGCTTCATGCGTTGATGAGTTATCTAAGTGTGCGCAACGCTTTTTTGCAGAACGCGCCGCCGCAAGAGCGGGACACGCAGGCGGTCTTTCTCAATTATCAGGGGACGCGCATCACGACGCGCTCTGTGGGAAGGATGGTCGACAAGTACATCACGATCTGCGCGGGCATACACAATATCAGCCCGCACTCTCTGCGCCACTCGTTCGCCACGCACCTGCTGGACAGCGGCGCAGACCTGCGCGACATACAGGAACTGCTGGGCCACGCGCGTCTCTCGACCACACAAATCTACACGCATGTTTCAATGGAAAAACTGATAGAGGTCTACGACAAAACGCATCCCAAGGCGTAAGAGAGCAGTGATATAAGAGCTGTGACAAGTAGAAAGTGACGAGTGACGAGTTAAAAGCTTTGCTTACTACTCGTCACTTGTCACTCTTCACTTATCACTGCTCTTAAAGTGTGGGGTTGGTGTCCGTTCCTTCGCTGGCTTCGATGGCGGCCTGGCAGGCGGCGTCGTAGCGCGCGGTCGGCACGGCTTCCAGACGGCGCTCGTCTATGGGTTTACCGCAGCGCGCACACACGCCGTACGTTCCCTCTTCGATTCTGAGCAGCGCCTGATCTATGTCTGCGACCATCTGCGACTCGCGCTCGCCGAGCCTGAGCGCAAGCTCCTGATTAACGTCTTGCAGTGACATGTCCACGCTGTCTTTGACGCCGTCGTCCGCGACCGCTTCGAGCGCGTCGGCCTGATCGTCGCGAACGTTCTCCGTATGTCGCCCTAGTTGCTCCTGCAAAAGAGCGCGAAAGTGCTCAAGTCTGTTTGCATCCATGTGCTTCTCTTGACCCTTGTGTTCCTCTAGCCGACAACCGTTCCTCAATCGTCTGATTAAAAATGGCCGTCCTGTAGTTTTGTAGAGCGCGCTGATTATAACGTACACGGGCAGGGATGCTGTAATGCCGCCGCGCCCTCAAGGGCGAAATAAAGCGGCCCTTGCAAAGTATAGAGCATTCAATCCGGTTGCTCTGATAAAGAGGCTTAGGCTTTGTCTCTATCACAAGTTGACGACCGGGACTTCGCATAATTATAATCGCCGCCGTTTCCCGACCGCTCTGCACGGCGTAATCGCTCGGCCGTGTGCCCATCCACGCTCACCAGCTCTTCTGGAAGGAAATAACATGAAGCATTCCCCGAAACTTATTGCACTCTGTTTAATACTCAGTATTTTCTGTTTGCCGACGCCTAAAACAATTCTAGCGCAGGACGCGCCGACCACCGCTGCGACGACTCCCACAGCAGGGGCGGCGGCGGAGGTCACTATTCCGGACGGGACGGAATTGCTGGTCGTTTTACAGGACGAAATTTCAAGCGGCACGGCCACTGAAGGCGACCCCGTCAACTTCAAAGTCAAAGATGATGTCAAGATCAACGGCAAGGTGGTCATCGCCAGGGACACACTGGCCAAGGGAACAATCGCTAACGCTCAAAAGGCCGGGCGCATGGGCAAGGGCGGCAAACTTGGCATTCGCATCGAATCCACCACGACCGTCGATGGAGAAAAGATCAGATTGCGTGCCTCCAAGGGCAATGAGGGCGGCGATAAGGTTGGAACAGTGATCGCTCTCTCCGTCTTCTTCGGTCTCTTCGGGCTGCTCAAGAAAGGCAAGAACGCCAAGATCAAAGCCGGGACAGAGATCAAAACCTATACGGACGAGACGAAGGTCGTCAAGGTGGCAGTATAAATCAGAAAGGGCAGAGACACGTTTGCTTACATGTCTCTGCCCTCTCCCCTTTACACTTTCCTGCAACACTTCCACAGAAATTTCGAAAGCGACAGTCGCGAATTGCTCTTTCGCGCCAGGCGCTTTCCTCGCAGTCACTCGTCTTTAAAAGATCAGACGCGCGCCGAACTGTATCTGGCGTCCGGGGTCTGAGTTCGAGACGCCTGCGATGGGCGTCAGAAAACTCCCTATGGGTGTCGCGCCGCTCCCGTAAATATTGTTGAGCCTGATAAAGTTCGAGTGGTTGAACAGGTTGAATGCTTCGGCGCGAAATTCAAGCTGAACGTTTTCACGCAGCGCGAATCTTTTGGAAAACGAAGCATCGAAGCTCGCCTGCATGGGTGTGCGGAAGGAATTTCGTGCAAACCCCGCCGGGCGGTCTACCCTGTAACCGTCGCCGTTCGTATCGTCGCCGGTCAAAGGATTGACGGGCAACCCGGAGGCCAGCGTCGCGATAAAAGAGAGCTGCGAATGAAGCGGCAGCTCTAATAGTCCATGAGCGACGAACCTGTGCCGCTGGTAAAAGTCCGTGGGCCCACGCTCCAAACTGTTACTCAAGCCGAAGGTGTCCGGTATCCCGGTATCGGGCTCGCCGAAGAACATCGCGTCGGTCAGAGCAGAGGAGTAAACATAATGCGCTTCCATCTGGAAGCGGTTCGCCAGGCGGCGAATCAAACCCAGATCGAGCGCGTCGTAATTGCTCGAAGATGTATTTTCGATGACGGCGATCTTGTTGACCGCCACGCCCGCATACGTC
>DATLMN010000242.1:0-24034 GCA_035537255.1 Pyrinomonadaceae bacterium
TGCTCGGCGATGGAATCATGCTTGGTGACGGCATTATGATTAGCGATGGCAGGACGGCTGGCGATGGCATCATGCTCGGCGACGGCGTCGTGGTTGCCAGCGGTGTCGTTATCGCCAGTGGTGTGGTCGTCGCCAGCGGCATCGTCATTACGGACGGCATCATGATCTCGGACAGCCTCCTCCAGACCGACGGGATTATGCTCGGAGACGGCATCATGCTTGGCGATGGGATTATGCTGGGTGACAGCATCGTCTTAGCCGACGGCGTCGTGATTGCCAGCGGTGTGGTTATCGCCAGTGGTATCATGATGGGCGACGGGATTATGATGGGCGACGGTATCATGCTCGGTGACGGCATTATGATCAGTGACGGCATCTACATCACTGATTAAGAGCTGAGACGGACAAGCGTAAAAGAGCATGCGGTGACTGAATGATTCAGTCACCGCATGCTCTTTTTTCTAAGCAGAAGGTTCGCCGCTATCCTTGAAGAGTGTTCATCAACGGCTTCCCACGTTGCTGAAGTTTTATAAAGCGGCGATCAGAGCGTCCGCAATCGCCCGCGCAATATCGCGGCGCACCTGCGGAGCATTGGCGCTTAAATTCAAGAGTTCATCAGTATCTTTTCTATCTATGAACTCTATCTCGACCATACACCCGCGCGTCTTGTTGCCCAGATGATTATCATCCAGGGCTTTCAGCGATTGATCTTTTACCCCTCTATCCTTCGTCTTCGGATCATGGGCCTTGATGGCATTAAAGACCGCCTTTTGAATCAAGCGCGCGTAGGCTACTTCCGCCGGATGATTTGTGTTTCTGGGCTTGCGGTCGACCAGCGTCTCGACGCCTCTGGCATTGTGCGCGTTCGAGGCGTTGAAATGAAGACTCAAAAGCAGGTCGGCGTTGCTGTTCTTCGCAAACCTGGCTCTGTCAGCCAGCCCTATGTTTTTGTCAGTCTCGCGCGTCATCAACACCTTCAGCGTATGATTGCCCGCCTGCGCCGCTTCCTGTAGAGCCTCGCGCACAAGAAAGGCCATTCGCAGTGTCATGTTTTTTTCTAAAACGCCGCTGGGAGTAACCGCGTTGTTGGGCGACGAGCCGCCGACCTCCGCGTGACCGCCATGTCCCGGATCGATAACAATAGTGCCCTTCTTTCCTGCCATGATTCGTCTCCTTTCGTGCCGTCTGGCCTGACTGTGAGATCAAACGCCCCTGCCGGGCTTTTACAGAACAGAGTGGTTTCTGATGCGAGAGCGAGACCTTAAGAGCCTTCCGATAAAAAGTCAATCGCTTTATCGAAAGGATAGTCGTGGGCCAATTTCAACCTGAAGAGGAATGCTCTCAAGTAAACATCTTCAGAGATAATTGTCCGGCCCACTGTTCTCTAAAAGCTTATGCCATTTTTCGACAAAACATTTCATAGGGCTCGACGGCGCATAAAGGAAGCACATGAGTTGCTTGGTCAAACTGACCCGCTACTGAAAATATGGTAGTGGGTCAGTTTGAATAATTGAATAAGCATTGCACCAGAGACTCACCACAGAGACACAGAGGACACGGAGGTTACACAGAGAGTTGAACAACACTCAAACCTCCGTGCTTCCTCTGTGCGCTCTGTGCCTCTGTGGTGAACGGCAATCTCCATCACGCTCAATTTCAAACTGACCCACTACCGAAAATATAAAATTGTTGACAAACTAAAATCCTTGAGAATATTTTAAGAGCGTTCGGTGTCGCATTTTTTATCAATCAGAACCCGACTTTCGTCAGTCGCACTGGCCCATCTGAGCTGATAATGATCGGGCGGCCACCCTTGTCTTAAAAGTGGATGTCCGTCTCTTGCTCATGACAATCTAAGAACCCTTAGGAGAATCAATGGCCAACTTCAGTAAAAAATCGACCTCCGTTATCCTGCCTCCGGCAGTCGAAAAGAAAGTCACCGAAATCGCCGACGCCTTCTTCAACATCACCGGGAAGAAGATCGTCATCACGGATGGAACTCGCACCGCCGCCCAGCAGGCTGTTCAGGTCTTTAATAAGATTATGTCCAATGACCTTGGCATCTACCTGAACCACAAGGCGGCCAATGAGATTAAAGCGGCGTTCGATCTGGCGAAGTCTCAAGGCAAGGCGAAAGCCGACGTTCTTAAAGCCATGGAGGTAGTGATCGAGCGCCAGATAAAGAGCAAAGTTTTTCTCTCAAGACATCTGACGGGCAAGGCTTTTGACGTGCGCAATATAGATATGACGGCCAAGCAGCAAAAGGTCTTTAAGCAGGTGGCGCAAACCGTCGGCGGCGTGACGTTGCTACAGGAGGGAAAGCCTCCTCACTTCCACGTCCAACTCGTCTGATGCTTCGAGTGTAGAGGGTTTCTCAGCAGGGTGAAAGTCATTCGCCAGACTTTTCATCCTGAGCTTGTGGAGTCGTATCTTCGCGCGCCGCTTCTGTGTCTGGCAGCGCGGCGTGTTCTGCGGATTCAAATATCTGCGTGGCGCTTTCACTTGAAGATTTTGTCAGCTCGACGGAGGTGTTTTCATCCGGCGGCAATTGAATGCGGTGCAGCAGCTCAGGGAAACGCGGGTCTGTGCGAAAGTTTTCGCCCCAGATATTTCCCTTCTCGACTTTTGATCCGACATCGAACAGCACCAGTTCTCCGTTGCGCTCGTCAATCGCTTTCGAGAGCCATTCAAAGAGCTTGTCTCTGTCACCGAGCGCGCTGTAAACACGCGCGATGGTGAACGCTTCGGAGCGCTGCTGCTCCCTCATGGCGAGCAGCTCGTTGAGCACAGCAAACGCTTCTTCGCGCATTCCGGCGCGAGCGTAAGCGCAGCCCAGGTAGCCTTTCGCAATCGGATTGCCGCCAAGCCTCTGCGCCATTTCGAGCGCCGCGACGGCCTCTTCGTATCTCCCCTGCGTCAGAGAGACAGTCCCTTTGAGCCAGTATGCACCGTGGAAGCGCGGCTCTATCTCGATCATTTTTGCGACCTGACGGAGCGCGTTTTCAGGGCGGTCTGCGAAGTAATAGATCCAGCCCATGTAAAGGTTTGTGACGAGCGAGAGCGGGTCAAGCTCGACGGCACGCCGCCCTTCGGCCACGGCTTCGTCAAACCTTTCTCTGGAAACCAGAATCATCCCCAGGCCCAGATGCCCCTGAGCGCTGTTGGCGTTGATCTCTACGGCGCGACGATATCCGCGCTCGCCCTTGCGCCAATCCCATTCGTAGTAAAACCCTATTCTTCCCAGAGCGCAGTGGGATTCATCCAGACGGTCGTCGATCTCTAGGGCGCGGCGCGCCGCCGCTTTACATTTTGTGATCGTTTCGCGCGGCGGAAGCACGCCGAAGAACCAGGCGAAGACGAGCGCCGAAGTCATAGCGGCGTAGGCGGGCGCGTAGTCGCGCTCACGCGCAATGGCCTGCTCGTAATATCCTATGGCCCGCACCCAGCCTTCCGGCGTGTGCTTGTTGTAGTGAAAGCGCCCCTTGAGATAAAGCTCGTAAGCTTCTGTGTTGTCCGTGTAGCGCTTCAAGACGACGGCCTTCTCTTCGCCGAGCAGTTGCACTTTGAGCGCATCGACGACGGCGAGCGTAATCTCGTCCTGCACGTCGAAGATGTCCTGCATCTGCCTATCGTAACGCTCTGACCATAGTTGATAGCCGTCTGCGGCGTTGACCAATCTGACCAGTATGCGCAGACGCGTGCCGGATTTTCTGACGCTGCCCTCAAGAATCGTATCGACGTTTAGAGAGCGCGCGATCTGGCTGACGTTAACGTCTTTGCCTTTGAAGGAGAAGGCGGAGGTGCGCGCGGCGACTTTCAATTCTTCGATCTTTGCCAGCGCATTAAGAAGCTCTTCGGCCAGCCCGTCGCAGAAGTATTCGTTCTCGGCGTCCGCGCTCGTATTGACGAACGGCAGGACGGCAATCGAGTTGCGTATGGTTTGCGTCGTCACACCGGATGGGCGACTTTTGCCCGTCGTCGCTTCTTCTATGTCTCCCGTTTTTTGTGTGACGAAGTGGCCGCCGCTCACAGGCGGGTTGCTCAGATTACTGCGTTCCAGCTCGGCCTCGAATTCCAGTCGCTTCTGCAACTGCCGCAACTCTACAAGCAAATCCTGTGCGCTGCGGTAACGTACCTCTCTGTCTTTTGAGAGAGTTTTTAAGATGATGCGGTCAAGCTCTGCCGGAAGCTCCGTGACCCAGCGAGTCGGAGGCTCTGGCTCGCTGCGCAGCACGGAGGCGACCGTATCGGTCATGGTGTCTCCCGTAAACGGCTGCCTTGCTGTGAGCAGCTCGTAGAGCACGACTCCCAAGCTCCACACGTCCGTGCGCTCGTCCAGCTCCTGTCCGCGCGCCTGCTCCGGTGACATGTAGCTGACAGTCCCCATGACCATGCCCGCCTCTGTCTTGTAGAGGTCTATGATCTGCGTCTCTGCGTCCGGCTGCGGGATGGGCTGCTCGATAAATTTCGCGAGGCCGAAGTCCAGTACCTTCACCAAGCCGTCTGCGCGCACCATAATGTTCTCAGGCTTGATGTCTCGGTGAACGATCCGCGCGGCGTGCGCCGCTGCAAGAGCGGACGCGGCCTGAATACCGATCTCCAGAACTTTGGCGGGCTCTATGGGCGCGCGTTTGGTCAGCGCGCGCAAGGATTCGCCTTCGACGAATTCCGTGACGATAAAGTGTGTGCCGTTTTCCGAGCCGATCTCGTAAATGGTCAGGATGTTCGGATGGCTTAAAGATGAAGCGGCGTGGGCCTCGCGCTCGAAGCGCGCGAGGCGTTCCTGGTCGGCGGCGAAATCCGTGAGCAGGAGTTTGAGCGCGACGCGGCGGCGCAGCCGCTTGTCCTCTGCCAGATAAACCTCGCCCATACCACCTTCGCCCACGAGCGAGGTGATCTCATACCGGCCAAGGCTGGTGTTCGGACTAAGCGGCATAATCCTTAAAAGCCAGGTCTCTACAAACGGGGGCGTCCAGACTTTGATTCCGTGCGTCGCAGGCTTACTTTAATATGACATGTGGAGAAGTCAAGCGAGAAGTCAATAGAGTAGTGTCCTGGATTGAATAATAAGTCTCAGCGCTCCCTCTGCGGCTCTCTGCGTCTCTCGGTGAATTGGTTTCAATGCTCTTCACCACAGAGACGCAGAGAGAGGCGCGGAGATAAGCGCAGAGAACTGAATTTAGGATATTACTGTTGAGTGAATGAACTAATCAACGGAGGCCGCGTTTGTCGACGATTGTCAAAGCGCCATGTGATGAAGCGATTATTCGCGCCGGGCGGGCCGAGTCTCCATGCTCGAAGCGTGCCGCGCCGTGGGTGCTGGCGGCGACCATCCTGGGGTCTAGCATTACCTTTATCGACAGCACAGTCGTCAACGTCGCGCTGCCGGTGCTACAGCGCGAGCTGGGAACAGATTTGGTCGGGGCGCAGTGGATCGTGGAGGCTTACTCGTTGATGCTCTCCGCACTTATCTTAGTCGGCGGCTCTCTGGGCGATCTCAAGGGGAGAAAACGCATCTTCTCGCTTGGCGTCCTGCTCTTCGCGATAGCCAGCGCCGGTTGCGGCATGGCGCAGACCGTTGCACAGCTTATCATCGCGCGCGCAGTGCAGGGCGTGGGCGCGGCCATGCTCGTCCCCGGAAGCCTCGCGATCATCAGCGCCTCGTTCTCTAAAAAAGAGAGAGGGCGAGCCATCGGTACATGGTCAGGCTTTACGGCCATCTCCGCCGGAGTGGGCCCAGTCCTGGGAGGATGGCTCGTAGAGAACGTCTCCTGGCGCTGGATATTTTTTATCAACCTGCCGATTGCCGCCGTGGTGCTCGGCCTTACGTGGTGGCGCGTGCCGGAGAGCCGCGACGAAAACGCTGAAGGGAGCATAGACATTCTGGGCGCAGCAACTGCGACGCTGGGATTGAGCGGAGTCGTCTACGGGCTGGTCGAAGCGGGCGGGCGCGGATTCAAAGACGCGCGTGTTTGGGCGAGCCTTGCGGCGGGCGCTGTGCTGCTTGTCCTGTTCGTCATCGTCGAGCGGCGACGAGGCCCACGTGCGATGATGCCGCTGGCTCTTTTCCGCTCGCGGACTTTTAGTGGAGCAAACCTTTTAACCTTCTTCCTCTACGCGGCCCTGGGCGGATTGATGTTCTTTCTGCCGTTCAACCTGATTCAAGTGCAGGGTTATTCGGCGACCGAAGCGGGGGCGGCGCTGCTGCCGTTCGTGCTGACGATGTTCCTGCTGTCGCGCTGGGCTGGCGGGCTTGTGGGGCGCTACGGCGCGAAGCTGCCTTTAGTCCTTGGGCCAATAGTCGCGGGCGCAGGATTGGCTCTGTTCATGCTTCCGGGCGCGGGCGCTCCGAGTTACTGGACGAGCTTTTTTCCGGCGGTGATGTTGATGAGCCTGGGGATGGCAGCGAGCGTCGCGCCGCTGACGACGACCGTGATGAGCGCCGTCGAAGAGAGCCACGCGGGCATCGCTTCGGGCATCAACAATGCTGTCGCAAGGACTGCCGGGCTGATCTCGATTGCGGTCTTCGGAGTTATCATGACGGGCGTCTTCGCGCGAAATTTTAACGCCCGATTAGAGCCCTTAAGCCTTCCTCTTGAGACACGCGCCGCACTCGAAGCGCAGATGAGCCGCCTTGCGACCATCCATATACCGGAACAGCTAAAGGACGAGACGAAGAAGGGTGTCGAGCATGCGGTTACTGCGTCGTTCGTCAGCGGATTCCGCGTCATTCTATTGATCTGCGCGGCGCTCGCACTGGTCAGCGCGCTTTGCGCATGGCTGCTGATAGCAGGGCGTGTACGCTCTTAGGCGCTGATGCCTCGCGCAAGACTATATCTGTTTCCAATTGAATATTAGGAACGTTACAACTCACCACAGAGGACACTAAGATCACACAGAGAGTTGAATAGAATCAAACCTCTGTGCTTCCTCCGTGCTCTCTGTGCCTCTGTGGTGAATACCTCTTCACAGACACTCAATTGAAATTTGCTCTAGACCGTCACTAGCGGGAGGCTGCGGTAGCGTTTCCCTGTCAGCTTGCTCAGCGCATTGACCACCGCTGGCGAGATCACAGGCACGGGCGGCTCGCCGCACCCTGTCGGCGCTTCCGTGCTCGGCACGATGTGGACATCGACCGCGACCGGCGCATCCGGCATGTAAGGCGGGACGTAGCCGTCAAAGTTTCTCTGCTCCACCACGCCGTCCTTGAACGTGATCGCGCCCTGCGCCATCAATTGCGACAAACCGAATGCCACTCCGGCCTGGAATTGGCTCTCGATGGTCAGCGGATTGACTGCGATGCCTGCGTCGACCGCGACCGTCACACGATGAATCCTTGGCCGCTTGTTCTCTATAGAAACTTCTGCGGCGCAGGCCACACCCGTCCCGAAAGACTCGTGGCAGGAGATGCCGGCGGCATGCCCCTTCGGGAGCTTGCGGCGCCAGGCGGCGCTTTTCGCATCCAACAGCTCAAGCGCCGCGAGCAGTTTTTTGGCTTCAGGTTTGAGAAGCTTTTGCCGATAGGCAATCGGGTCAACGCCTGCGCGCGCGGCCAGCTCGTCGACGAGAGTCTCCATCACGTAGGCCGTGTGCGTATGGCCGACAGAGCGCCACCACAGCACAGGCACATTGACGGTCGGATGATGAACGGAGACATTCAGGTTGGGAATGTTGTAATGAGTATCGGATGCGCCTTCGACGGCAGAGTTATCGAGGCCGTCTTTCATGTATGCGGCGAAAGGCGTACCGGCAAGGAGCGATTGGCCCACGATCACGTGTCGCCATGCTGAAGGCATGCCGTCCGCGCCGATTCCCACTTCGACGCGATGCACATGCATCGGACGGTAATAGCCGCCCCGTATATCGTCTTCACGCGTCCAGATGAGCTTGACAGGAGTGCCGCGAAGGCGCTTGGCGATGACGGCCGCTTCGCGTTGCACGTGCGAATCCGCGACCGCTCGCCGCCCGAATCCGCCGCCCGCCATCTCAGTATGAAACGTGACCTGTTCGGGCTTGAGCCCTAAGACTTCGCTGATCGCCACCTGATCTATCGTCTGAAACTGCGAACCGGCCCAGGCTTCCGCGCGGTCGCCGTCGAATCTGATGGTCGTGTTCAGGGGCTCCATCGGCGCGTGTGGCAAGTATGGAAATTCATATTCGGCGACGATGCGCCGAGATGCATCTATGCCTTCGAGCGCCTTCGCATCTCCGCGCGCCATCGCGCTCAAGCCCGCAGTGTGAGCGAGTTGCTTGTACTTCGCAAACAATTGAGCGCTGTCCGCACGCTCGACGCCCGAAAGATCCCATTCGATCTTTAACTGTTCGCGCGCCTGTTTCGCGGGCCAGAACTTGTCTGCGACGACGGCCACGCCTGTTCCACGCGCGAGCGGAATCTCGAACACGTCGCGCACGCCCTCAAGGCTGCGAGCAGCCTTGTCGTCGACGCTCTTGACGCGCGCGCCGAAGACCGGCGGCCGAGCCACGACCGCTACTTTCATGCCGGGAAGATCAAGGTCTAGTCCGAATTTGAGCGAGCCGTCACACTTGGGACGACTGTCTAGTCGGCGAACCGGTTTCCCCACCAATCGAAACTCGGACGGGTTCTTGAGTTGAACGCTGGCGGGCACGTCGCGGCGCGCGGCATCCAATGCCAGCTCAGCATACTTTGCCGATTGACCGCCTGGCCCATAAACGACGCTCTCCTGCGTGCGGCATTTGTCTGGCGCAACCTTCCATCGCTCTGCCGCTGTGGCGACGAGCATCGCGCGCGTCTTGGCTCCGAGTTCCCTGTACTGCTGAAACGAGTGCGCGATAGAGCCTGAGCCGCCGACCATCTGTATGCCCATCAAAGGGTCTTTATAAACGTCTGCGGCGGGAGCAAGCTGCGCCACCACCTGCGACCAATCCGCATCCAATTCGTCCGCGAGGATCATAGGCAGTGCCGTGTGCACACCCTGACCAAACTCCAGCCTGTTGACCTGTATGACGATCTTGCCGTCCGGCCTGATATGCACGAAGGCGTCCGGCGGATAAACCTTAGGCCTGGGCTGCTGCCTGGCCTGTGGCTTGCTCGCTCCCTCCTGTGCCTCTGCTGTCGGATGCAGGTGGAGCGCGACGAGCAGACCGCCGGCGGCGCTCATAGAGACTCGCAGAAAGCTACGCCGATTAAGTTGCAGCTCGTTATCATTCCTGGTGGCGGTAGACATCTCTTTGCGTCCTCCGTTTACTTGAGCCGCGCAGCGGCCGTTTTGATCGCTTCGCGTATGCGCACATAGGTAGCGCAGCGGCAGATGTTTCCACCCATGGACTCTTCAATATTGGTGTCTGTCGGTTTGGGCGTGTGCTTGAGCAGGGCGACCGCGCTCATGATCTGTCCGCTCTGACAGTAGCCGCACTGCACCACGTCCTTTTCCACCCACGCGTCCTGCACGACGCGGCCGACAGGGTCTTCGCTCATCGCCTCTATGGTCACTACCGCTCGCTCTCCGAGCAGCGAAACGGGGAGCATGCAAGAGCGCGTGGCCACACCGTTGACGTGTACGGTACAAGCGCCGCACACGCTGACGCCGCAGCCGTATTTCGTGCCCGTCATCTTCAAGTCTTCGCGCAGCACCCAGAGCAGCGGCGTTGAAGGATCAACCGTCACCTCTTTGCGCTGTCCGTTGACGGTCAGTTGATAAGTTGCCATAGCGATTCTCCTATCTTCCGGGTGGGCAAGGTGTCCCGGCTTCGACCCAGCGGCGTGTGGCGGCGACAAATTCTTCATGCGAAAGAGGCGGCAGCGTGCGCATAGTGCCGTCCGGACGGCGACCCGGCTGCCATGCCCAGAGCACCAGCACGGCTTCTTCGTGATGCTTTAATAAAGCCTGCGCGTCAAGATTGCCGTTCTTTGATCTGTCTGTGACGCTGCGACAAACCGCAGCGCTTGGCAAGGGATTGTCATTTGTGTCCTGCCATTTCATAGAGAGCGGCGCGAGATGCCAGTCGTGTCCGCCCGGCACACCAGTGCTGTCGGCATTAACTTCCTGATGACAGGTCATACAATTGAGCGCGGGCACACCCTTACCCTCAGGGCCTCGCACGACGTTGGCAAAATGTCTGTGGCGGTCGTCGCCCTGCTGCGGATAGTTCGTCGCCGTGTGACAGTTGATACAGCGCGGGTGCGTCAAGACCGAATAGACCTGCTCCCAGGCGGCGAGTCCCTGCGCGCGGGCGTCCGTAGACCGCCTTTGGTCGCGCGCCCCCTGGCCGAGCGCGCCCGCGATGATCGTCAATGCCCCGAATGCAAAAAAGAGTGCGGAGATGAGAAGGCCAGCGGCGCGATAACGCGGCATAACGATCCTCCTGATGAATCAAACGATCCGTCTGGTTCAGAAACAAATTGGTTGGCGAATGATTAGACCACACTAATTTTATTCTGAAAATAGGCAAGAGAGAAGATTCCGATCTGCGCCCCTGATCGCCGAGCGGGAGATATTCTTCCGGCTACGCAAGCGCCTTCTGAATCGCAGACCAGGGTGATTAGTTGTGGAAACCGTAACCGATCATATTAAGTTATGCCGGGAGGGGCGGGCGCGCCGACTGACTTGCCTGTGAGTGACTTCTGCTTCTTTCTCCGCCATCGTTGAACCTGCCAGCCGTAACTGACCACGCCCTGTCGCAGCAAGTTAATGCGTTCGCGGTAGGGCGTGTCTGCGCTCACCAGCAGGTTGTTGCGCTTGAGCTTGAGCGGGCTCGTCTTGAGCAAACTCTCCAACGCGCCGAAGTCACGCTCGACATTAACTTCCAGGTGCGCGGGCAAATGCACGACCTTGTTGCGGACGGCCGCGCCCTCAATGCGCGGGAGGGGCTGCAATTCCAACTGAAACTTATTAAGGAATTCGCGCGCGCCGTACACGGGTCGCCCGCCGATGATGACGGCGCGGACATCGCGGTCGCTCGTCTTGAAGAAGACTTCGAGGGCGTTGTCTGATTCGAGGGGGCTGCGCAGGATAAAGAAGTCCGCGAAGCAGTCCGGCTCGATACGCCCGACGGTTTTTAGCCCGAGGCAGCGCGCGGCGTTGGTCGTGACCATCTGGAAGACCTGCTCGTCGCTGACCAGCGAGCCGATGGCCTCAAAGTAGAACCGCACGAACTTGGCCTCTTCCCAGAGGTGCTTCGAGCCGCTCGGACTCCAATCCGACCCGAGGGCGACGTTGACCCCTTGCGCGACGAGCGTCTCGACATCGAGCGTGTCGCCGTAGAGCAGGAGGTTAGAGACGGGCGACCAGATGACGCTGATGTTGCGCTCTCGCAGGAAGTTGATGTGGTCCGGGTTGTCAACGTCGATGCCGCTGCAATGGATGAGGGCGAGCGGGCTCGAACGCACGGCCGCGGCGTCCTGGAAGGCCGGATGTCGCATCAGCGTCTCGAACTCAAGGCGCGAGTAAGGGTCCACGCCTTTGTCGTTGCCGAAGCCGGACCGTCCCTCGGCGAGATGTGCGAGCGTCGCCTGAAGCGACCCCTCGGCGCGCATATTCAGGTACTGGTCCAGTTTCTTCTGCTGCGGCTCGGCAGTATCGCCGGATGCGTTCGGCCTGAAGAAGTCGACGACTGACAGAATCTGCTTGGAACCGAGGCCCAGATCTACGGAGAGCCCCGTCCCACGGCAGAGCAGAGGGTTGCCGTCGCCGCTTTGATTACTCTCCAGCGGTTGTGACTCCTGAATCGTGGCCGTCCCGCCCGCGATGGCCTGGAGTTCGGCGAACACTGCGACGGCGGCGCGCTGTTGTTTGACGATGAGGTCGTGGCCGCCCGAGACGACCCTCCGGTATCCGTCGTCGCCGCGCCACGCAAAGCGGTTAGCGAAGGGAGATTTGTCCGTCTCCCAGATCGGGAGCATGTTGTAGTCCGTGTGCGTGTGCAGGTCTATAAGGCCGGGGTAAATCCAGTCGTTGTGACCCAGTTCGATCAGGACCGCGTCGCGCGTCAAAGGAGGTCGGCCACGGCTGACCGACTTGATGACGCCGTTTTCCACGAGCACATACCTGTCGAGGCCAGTGCCGTCGGGCTGAACGATTTTCCCGCGCAGCAGCAGCGGGCGGTCTAGAGTTAAATCCATGCGCAGGGCCTTTCAGAGGATTCCGGTTCAAGAAAGCGAGGCTCAGACGTTCGGGATTTGCCAATCAATCTCCGGCTTGCCTGCCTCGAGCAGCGCCGCGTTGATCTTGGAAAAGGGGCGGCAGCCGAAGAAGCCCTGCGCAGCCGAGAGGGGCGAGGGATGCGCGCACTTGACGATCTTGTGACGCGCCGCGTCGATCAGGGCGGTTTTCTTCTGGGCGTACTTGCCCCAGAGGACGAAGACGACCGTGCTCTCTTTTTCGTTGACCTTACGGATGACGGCGTCTGTGAAAATCTCCCAGCCCCGATCCTTGTGAGAGTTAGGCTCGCCCGCGCGCACGGTGAGCACGGCGTTGAGCAGCAGCACGCCCTGCCTGGCCCAAGATTCAAGCGAGCCGTTGTTAGGCAGCTCGAAGCCGACATCGCTCTGCAACTCCGTGAACATATTCCTCAGCGAGGCCGGGATGGCGACGCCGGGCCGCACGGAGAAGGAGAGACCGTTGGCCTGGTTCGGGCGAGGGTACGGGTCCTGGCCGAGGAGCAGCACGTTCACTTTCTCAAGGGGTGTGTATTTGAGGGCCGCGAAAACATCGTTGGCGGGTGGATAGATGGTCTGAGTCTCGTACTCCTGCGCCAGAAAATCCTGTAGGTCTTGGAAGTATTGCTTGTCGGTCTCGCCCTTGAGTAGTTTGCGCCAGGGCGCGGGGATTTTGGGTAACATAAGCTTGCCTCTCCTTTAATAGCGGCTGTGGCGGGCAGAGGGTTAAATTTCTGAGATGGTCGCCGAGGATCGACACCGGCGCAAGCGACTCATCCTGATCGGCGTCCATGTCGTAGGCGCTTTGACGGCGAGCATCTGCGGTGACACATTTTCAGGAATGAGGCATCCGTTGTCAACAGCCTCGCGGGGTTAAAGTCTCACGCCGAGTCACGCGCACCCCCGCGCGCCAGTCTTCGTTGAGGTCGAAGCGGTAGAGTTCTATCGCAGGCGTGATGGCGCGCGCCAGAGTTTTAAATGTGCGGTGAAAGCTCAAGGTCGGTGCGACCAGATAGACAAGCGGCGGAGAGTCCGCGATCTCTGCGTTGCCGAAGAGGCGTGCGCCTTTGAGATTGCCCCAGCGCCTGTGCGCTTCGACGCGCCGCCAATAGTCTGCCGCCTGCAAGACGTGCTCGCGATCCTCTCTGACCTTCAGCTCTATGACGACGAGGCGGCCGTCGTGGCGAAGCGCAAGCAGATCGACCGGACGAGAGAGAGCGCCTGCGCTGTTGCGCTGCGAGGCACGAAACTGAGCGTAGAGCGGCGCGAGGCGCAGGCCCGGATCGAGTCGCGTGATGTCGCGGCGGAGCATGGATTCAAGCCAGGCTTCGGGCGCTGCGCGATAAAAGGCGTGGCGGCGATCAAGGGCTTCGGCCCGGCGATGCTCTCTTAATTGCCGCAGGAGATCGTCCAAGTCGCTCGCGTTGCTCTCGTCCAGCAAGCGTAGGGGCGCGCCAGCCACGCCGAACCAGACTCGCTCGACATTCATCACACGGCGCACACGCGCGAAGGGCAGCCCTTGAAAACGCAGCGTCTCGCCGTGGCGTGCGCGCACCAGGTCAATCGCATCCGGAGCGAGAGAGATAAGGCGTGCGGCCCACTCGCTCTGCGCGGATTGTGACGGGCGACGGAAACGCTCGCGCCGCTCGCTGGCCCACAACTCCGACAGTTCAGGACAGCGTACAGATTTGAGTTCTCTCCATTCGTCGTCAATCTCGTACACGGAGATCACACGGCGCAGCTCGTCTCTGAGCAGCGCGACGTTTGCGGTCAAGGCTTCGAGGTGCTTGCGGTCTGTGATAAGCCAGAGCTTTCGTATTGGTGTAGAGGTTGTTCTTTCAGCGGCGCGCATAAACCAGACGAGCGCGGAGGAGAGAAAAGCGTCCACGTCGTAGGCTTCGTCGGGTGTGACGACGCCCGTCACACAGATGCGTTCGCGATGCGGTCGAACAAGCAGTATGCGCGCCGCTCTTCCAGGTTGATTGCGCCTTGAGCCCGCGCTTAAGGCCACGCGCTCGATAGTTGTGCCTGCGGCTGACGCGTCACAAACGATGCGCGCCAGTTGAGCGGCGCGCAAGCGGCGTGCGGCGCTCACATTATCGTTGATGACCCGTGTTGAGACGCGTGGGATAAGCTCTATCAGGGCGCGCTCGGCTCCGGCGCGTCGCGTCGCCTCAAGCAAGAGCTTTGCGCCGGTCCACTCCCATGCACGCACGTGCCAAGAGCGAGTTCCCCGCTCCGTCCAGCAAGAGAAGATCAGACGATCATGCGACACTGTGAGATCAATCTCGCTGCGCCGAACGGCGAGCGACGCGCCGCCCTCGCCCGCGACGTAGAACCACTCGGCGTGCGCTTCAATCAATTCGTTGATGCGCCGCGCAGCACTTTTTATCTCGTCCGTGTTGGTGAGGCGTTCGAGCATCTTTAGTGTGAGGCAGCCCCTTTGAGCTTTGCTCTCAAGGCCACATGGATGCATGCTGATTTGAAATCTCGAATTCGAGATCGGCTATGTCAGCTCTTCAATGTCATCGCTTGCCTTTTCGCTCCTTGCTCTTTCCTGTGTTACCATTTTAGCTTAAATCAAATGACGATGAGTATCATAAGTATTTCCCATTCGAGGGCAGCAAGGCAATGAGGAATCTCTATTTAACGGGGTCTGTCCGCACGCCCATCGGACGCTTTGGCGGGGCGCTCACCGGTTGGTCTGCGGCGGATATGGGTGCGGCCGTGGCAGCGGAGAGTTTGCGGCGTGCGCGTCTTGCGCCCGGAGAGATTCAGGAATCTATCTGGGGCTCTGCGCGTCAGGCGGGAGGTGGGCCAAACGTCGCGCGACAGATCACCTATCGCGCAGGCGTGCCGGAGATCGTTCCGGCCTTTACGGTCAATCAGGCGTGCGGCTCAGGGCTTAAAGCAATCATCCTGGGCGCGCAGGAGATTATGCTGGGGCGTGCGCGCGCAGTGCTCGCGGGCGGGACGGAAAGTATGTCGCGTGTTCCATATTACGCGGAGGGAGCGCGCTGGGGAGCGCGACTTGGCAATGTGGAGTTGGTCGACGGTATGTACCGCGATGGCTTTAACGATCCGCTCTCGGGATTGGTGATGGGCGAGACGGCAGAGAATCTGGCGCGCCGCTACGAAATCTCGCGCGAAGAGCAGGACAAGTACGCGCTACGCTCACAGCAGCGCGCCGAAGCGGCCATCGAATCGGGGCGCTTTAGTGAAGAAATCTTTCCGCTTGAGATCAAAGGGCGCAAGGGCGAGACCGTGGAGTTTGCGCGCGATGAACATTTCAGAGCGGGCACGACGATTGAAGCTTTAACAAAGCTCGCGCCTGTCTTCTCGAAAGACGGGACGGTGACGGCCGGAAATTCTTCGGGCATCACTGACGGCGCGGCGGCGCTCGTCCTGATGAGCGAAGAGGCTTTGAAGGAATCGGGCGCGGAAGCGGAGGCGCGTCTGGTCGATTACGAGATCGCTGGCGTCGCGCCGGAGATTATGGGCATTGGCCCAGTGCCCGCCGTGCGCGCTCTGCTCGAACGCCAGCACCTCAAGCTAGACGACATAGACTTGATCGAGCTTAACGAAGCATTCGCCGCGCAGGTCATCGCGTGCGACCGCGAGCTTGGTTTTGATGCGGAACGTTTGAACGTCAACGGCGGAGCTATCGCCTTGGGTCATCCCATAGGCTGTACGGGCGTGCGTATTACGACGACGCTGCTGCACGAGATGAAGAAGCGCAAAGCGCGGCGCGGTCTGGCAACGCTTTGCGTCAGCGGCGGGATGGGACTGGCGCTGCTCTTCGAGCGCGTGTGAGTCATTAAGGAGAAAACTTTTGATGTCTGTTCAATTCGTCAAGGCTAAGCGCGCCGCACTTAAAACATTTATCCTGACCGTGGTGCTTGCGCTCTTTGTCGCGAGCGCGGCTTGCAAACGCACGGGCACAGAGAGCAACGCCAACACGGGTGCTAATGGCAACTCGACCGCTGCGTCCGACAATACTTCGAAGACGCCGCCGTTCTCGACCAAAGAGCCTGAGCGTTATCAGGCGACGATGGTCGTGACAGGGAGTCTCGGCGGCGACAGTCCGGCGATTCCGGGCGTCTCTAATCTGCTGAGCAGAGAGATGCAGATTGCGCGCGATGGCGACAAGCGGCGCGTCGATTACGAGTTGATTCCGGGCTCGCGCATGTCCGACCTGCAAACGCCTGCGGGCCACTTTATGCTCCTTCATTCAAAGAAGCTCTACGCCGAAGTAAAGCCAGGCGCGGCTGGCGACCTGACGGCTGCCGCACGCAACCTGCCTTCGGATTTCTCGCCTGAGAAACTGATTAACGAAACCAACCCCGGGGCTAATTATGAAAAGCTCGGCACGGAGACGTTGAACGGCCGCACGGTGACGAAGTATCGCGTGACGACGACGGGCAAGGGCGAGGGTCGCGGGCTGACGACGGAAACGCTTGTCTGGATAGATGAATCGCTAGGCATGCCTGTTAAGTCGGAGACGGTTTCGACTGGCGAGCAGGCGCGTGGGTCTAAGGTCACGATGGAGCTACGCGACATCAAGCAGGAGGTTGACCAGTCGCTTTTCGAGCTGCCGAAGGATTATAAAAAGGTCAGCTCCGAAGAGATCACTGCGCAGTTGATTCCTTCGCTGGGCGGCCTGCTCGGCGGAGACGGCGAGGAAAACCGGCGCAGCAAGGGAAAATGAGAGCCAACCCCGCGCGCCATACAGGGCATCCGAAGTGGGCGACATCCCGAAGGGATGAAGGATGAGGGATGAGGGATGAAAGGAATGCTGATTCAAGTTGAATAGCCACGCTTTCATCCCTCATCCCTCCGCCCTCATCCCTTTATTGAAAGGTAACGTTTTGATAGTGAACAAGAAAATTTATGCTTTGATGGTGGCGGCCTTTGCGTTGGCGGCGCTGCTTGCGCCGAGCGGATATGCTCAGCCCAAACCCGGTACGACCACTGCGCAGACGACCGTCACGGTAGCTCCGGCCAATGCACTGTTGCCGACGCTGCCCTCTTCGGATGTGGCGATGTTCGTCGAGGTGCAGAAGATTTTAAATGACGCTTTGCCGCGCGCTCTGGCTGACGATAAACCGAGGCTCGCGCAGATCAATACGGAGATCGACACTTTCAAAACGCGCTACGGGATAGATGCTCGTCAATTCGACTCTGTCGCCGTTGGGATGACCTTCGTCAAACGTTCCGAGACGGTCATCACCACGGACATCGTCGCGCTCGCGCAGGGACGCTTTAGCGCCCCGGCCATGATCGCCGCCGCGCGCATCGCCCTCAAAGGTAAATACCAGGAACAGAAGTACGGCGGGCAGACGATCTATACTTTCAACATCAACGAGCGAGTCAAACTGCTTGGGCTCTTTAATATGAGGGTCAGCGATGTCGCGGTCGTGGCGCTCGACGCGAACACGCTTGCGCTCGGCCACTTGTCGAGCGTCAAGGCGGCCGTCGATGCGCGCACCGGCAAGAGCCGTTTGAGCCCGGAGCTGGTTCAACTGGCGACGCGCAACCCGAATGCGATTCTGGGCTTCGCTTCCAACGTGCCGCCTTCGCTGGCACAGAGCGCTGGCATCGACAACGAGGAGATCAGCAAGAGCATCACCTCTATCCGTCAGGCTTACGGCTCTATCGGCACGACCGCGACGGGCTTTGATATGTTGATGGTCGCGCGCACAAGCAAGCCTGAAGAGGCGAAGAATTTGGGCGACTCCTTCGCAGCCCTTAAGCAGTTCAGCGGCTTTATCGTCGCGCAGCTTCCGGCGGACAAGGGCAAGCTCGCACAGAACGTGATCGACAGTCTGAAGGTCACGACCGAAGGCAACGATCTACAGATTCGCCTCGAAGTGGCGCAGACGGACATCGCTACGCTGGTACGTATCTTCTAGACATCGCTGCGCTGGTGCGTGTCTTTGAAGAGAATGTAAAGCCCAGAAGGGGCGTCAGAGTGTAGCCCAGGGCGTGAGCCGTGGGAGCAGTTGAAGATAAAGATTGAGAAAGCCCCTGAAAGGGGCGACAGAGATTCCACCTTGATTAGCAATCAAACATGAACATCTGTCGCCCCTTTCAGGGGCTTTACCTTTTGTATGTTAACCCATGACTTACGTCATGGGCTACATTCTGCCGCCCCCTTGCAGGGGCTCGGATCGCGGTTAACAGTCCGCGCGCGGCTTGCGTCTTTAGAAACAGGTTGGTTAGTGTAGATTCACGGCTCTTTTAAGGAGAGTCGTTTTCCAGTTTTAGTTTAAGAGGTTAAAATTTATGGACAAGAGATTTCAGTCAAGGCTTACATTGGCCGCCATCACGCTGGCGTTGATGGCGCTCGTCGGCTCGCAACTGGGCCAGCGGGTGACGGCGACCACAAACGCCGCCCGTGCTGTTCGTCCGGCGGCGAGCGCGCAGCTAGGGGCGCTTCCCGCCTCGGACTTCATCATCTTCGTTGACACGGAGCGGCTCGTGAACGACACCCTGCCCAATTTTCTGGCGGGCGACGCAGAGCTGTTCGCGCGTGTCAACGCCAAGATCGACCGTTTTCAGAAAGAGACGGGCGTTGATCCCCGCTCGTTCGACAGCCTCGCCATAGGCCTGCGTCTGAGTTCGATCTCAAGCGGTGATCCCAGATTTGTCGCCATCGGTCACGGCGATTTCGTCGCCAGCCAGTTGATCGACACAGGGTTCGCCACCGCGCAGAAGAAAGAGAACATCGGACGCACGGAAGAACAGTATGAGGGAAAGACCATCTATGTCCTGACTCCGCCTGCGGGTCGCGCGGACAATTGCTCGCGCAATGGTAAAACTGAGGCTTGCAGGATGGCCGTCGCGGCGCTTGATTCAAACACGATTGCGCTGGGCGATCTTGAAAGCATCCGTGCGACGCTTAATCCCGGCGTGGCGCGTGTCGATCAGAGCCTTGTCGATCTGGCGACGCGCAACTCGCAAGCCTTCGCAGGTTTCGCAGGCAATCTGTCGCAGGGCACGGCGCGCCAGTTCGGTATCAGGAATGGTCGCGCAGACAAGCTGGCTGCTTCCGTTCGACAGATGTACGGCTCTGTCAGCACCGTTGGGACGACGGCCGAATCCACCCTGGCACTGCGCACGGAAACGGCAGAGCAGGCGCGCGAGATCGCCGATGGGCTCAACGGTCTGAAGTTCCTTACCAAGCTGGGATTCGGCGGGCACTCTGGCGGAAGCAAGGAGAAGGTCGAAGCCTTCTCGAAGCTTATCAAAGCTTTGACCGTCAACGTGCAGGGCGAAGAGGTCGAGATCAAGCTCAACGTCACGCAGACGGACATCGCGCCCCTTATGCGACGATATTAGTTCTCAGGAAGCTGATTGAAGAGTCCCGTAGGGACTCTGATGTTTATAGCCTGAGCGTTTCAGTTAAGAAGCAAGCACCATCGGAGCGACATGCTCGCTCCGATAGTGCTTGCTTCTTTTTGCATTGTCACCGGCTATAAACATAAAGCTCCTACGGAGCTTAACTGCCGCAACGATTTTCGATCAGCATCTTCGTAGACTGTAGCTCTCCCTCGCTGCGTGATCTTCCCCTGACAACAAAGAGGTAAAGCTCAAGCCTTTTTGTCTTCCTCATCCAGCCCGCGCGAGATAAATTACGCGTCTCTCTATTTTGATCATCGCGTCCAGAAAAAAAACTGTAGTATCGCATCGCTCTTCTAACCTTCAGGGGCGTGAGCAAATATAAATGACGCGTAGAGCCAGCGAGCTGGAGACCGAGCCGCGCGAGGATCAAGCCGGAGCGCGCACGTCTAGGCGAAACAGGATTATCAAGTGGGCCATCGTCATCGCTTCGGCTCTCGCCATCGCGTTTGCGCCCGTTCCCGCAGGCATCACGGCCCAGTCGTGGCGGTTGCTGGCGATCTTCGTGGCGACGATCATAGGCTCTATCCTGCGCCCCGTGCCGGGCGGCGCGATGGTTCTGCTTGGCGTGACGGCGGTCGCGCTCTTCGGCGCGCTGCCCGTCGCAGAGGCTCTCAGGGGCTACAGCGATCCGATTGTGTGGCTGGTGCTGGCGGCCTTTATGATCTCGCGCGGGATGATCAAGACGGGCTTGGGAAGGCGCATCGCTCTCCTCTTTATACGTGCGATTGGCAGGCACTCGCTCGGTTTAGGTTATGCGCTCGTTTCGACGGACATGGTGCTGGCTTCGGTCGTGCCGTCGAACGGAGCGCGCTCGGGCGGCATTATCTTTCCCATCGCCAAGAGCCTCGCGGAAGCTTACGAGTCCGAGCCTGGGCCCACGGCGCGGCGTCTGGGAGCATTCCTGATGGTGCTCCTTTATCAATGCGATGTCGTGGTCTGCGCGATGTTTCTGACGGGACAGGCGTCGAATGTTTTGATCGCCAAGTTTGCCGCGCAGGTGACAGGGATAGAATTGACCTATAGCCGCTGGATTACGGGTGCGATTGTCCCCGGACTGATCTCGCTGCTGGCAGTGCCGCTCCTGCTCTACAGATTCTTTCCGCCGGAGATCACACACACTCCGGCAGCCGCAGAGTTTGCCGCCGAAGAACTCAGGCAGATGGGCCCAATGCGCTGGCCTGAGAAGATCATGTTGATGGTCTTCGGTCTGGTCGCGACGCTCTGGATCGTCGGCGATAAGCTGGCAGGGATGACCGGCGGGCGTATCGGCGCGATTCATTATGCGGTCGTCGCGCTCGTAGGCATCTGCGTGCTGCTGCTGACGGGCGTGCTCGATTGGGAAGACCTGACGCGCGAGCGCGCGGCCTGGGATGTCTTTATCTGGTATGGAGGATTGGTGCGAATGGCCGAAGCCTTAGGCGAGACCGGAATTACCAAACGGTTCGCGGAAGTGGCCGCAGGCTTTACAGCCGGATGGACGTGGTGGGCGGCGCTCGGCGGACTGCTGCTCATATATTTTTACGCGCACTATGCGTTTGCTAGTATCACTGCGCACGCGACAGCGATGTACACGCCCTTCCTCGTCGTCATCCTCGCAAGCGGTGCGCCGCCTTACCTGGCCGTGCTCTCGCTCGCTTACTTTTCAAATCTGGACGCATCGCTGACGCATTACGGCACAACACCCGCGCCCATCTGGTTCGGCGCTGGCTACGTCAAGCAGCGCACGTGGTGGTGGCTGGGCCTCGTCGTCTCCGTCTCAAGCATCTTGATCTGGACGGTCTTCGGCATGCTCTGGTGGAAGCTGCTCGGTTGGTGGTGACGAAGGGATGAGGGATGAGGGATGAGGGATGAATAAGAAAGCATTCAATGTCTTGAAGCATTCCTTTCATCCCTCATCCCTCCGCCCTCATCCCTTTATTTGACGTTGATGGGAAACTGCGGGCGGCGCGGGGGCGCGGCAGAGGGCTCGTCCTCGGAGACTTTGGCGAGCACGTCTTTGTTGATCTTAATCTTGCCTTCACGTTGGAGGCGCGCCTGAAGGCTTGTGATGTAATCGTCGAAGACCTGATTGCGACGCGCCGAGAGAGCGCCTTCAAGAAGCTGCTGGCGCTGCTTGGCAAACTCCGCGAGGTCTGCTTCCGTTCGTTTGGTCGCGCCGATGACGACGAAGTTATCGCCGATACGAACGGGCGTCTTCGTCAGCTCTCCCTCTTTCAGATTGAAGATCGCATCGTCGGCGGCGGGACTCGTGCCTGCCTCTCCGAGCGGCGAGCCAAGCTTGTAGCCGTCCTCTGTCTTGGCTTCAAGGCCAAGCTTCTCTGCCGCCGTCTTAAGGTCTGCGGCTGTGGCGGCGCTTCCGGCCAACTCCGCTGCCTTTTGCTCCAACTGCTGTTTGGCGCGCTCCTGTTTGAGCCCCTGCGCCACCTTGTCTTTGACTTCCTCGAACTCTGGAATGCGCGGCTCGCGCTTGTCCAAAAGCATAGGGATGGCGAAACCGCCACGTACGCCCGTGCGCACGCCCACATCATTCGGGTTCTCTAAGGGCGCAATCGCTTCCTCGAACTTCTGGTTACTGCCGATGTTTGGAACATCGTCGCCGGGTTTGATGTAGGGCGTCTCCTTGACCATATCCGCCGGATTCATGTTCGCTTCGGCCGCAAGCTCCTGCGCGACCTTCGTATAATCTTTAGTTTCTTTGAGGCGCGCCTCTGCGCGCGAGGCAAGCTGCGCGGCGATACTGTAAGCGCGGCTGTTGCGTTGCGAGGCGAGCAGCTCGGGCTTCGCGTCTTCAAATGTTTTCGGGACTGATGCGCCGCGACGCAGAATGTAATAGTTGTTGCCGTTCTTGACGACATCCGACATCTCGCCCTCCTGCATGTCCAGCATGCGATCATAGAGCGGATTGGCTTTGTTCAGGTCACGCTTGACGGGCGCGGGCAGGTAGCCGCCGTTTTGGGCCGTCGCAGCGTCTTCGGAGTTTCCCTTCGCGGCAGTCGCAAAGGCCTCTTCCGAGACAGGCCCTGCGGCAGTCCCGCGAAGCTGCGTCATTAAAGTCATGGCCTTTTGACGGACTTGTTCGTCGAGGTCAGGGCGCGCGATCTTGAAAACGATTTGCTGGACGCGGACGCCTGCCTGTTTTTTATCCGGCGCGAGTTTGTCAAATTCTGTGCGCAGGTCAGCGTCTGAGATTTGCAGCTTCTCGCCAGCCTTGACCTGATCGATGTAGAGATAGCGAACCTTCTTCTGTGGTACTTCGATACGGTATTCGGTTTTGTGCTGCTCGAAAAAGGCGCGCAGCTCGTCGTCCGAAGGCTGAATCTTCGCGGCCAGCTTATCGGCTGTCACCGGCACGTAGACGATATTAAAGCCGGTGTTCTTGCGTTTGTAATCATCCTGCACTTCCGTCTCGGAGACGTTGACCCCGGCGGTGACGAATGCCTGTAGCTTTTCGGCGGCGATCTGGTCGCGAATCTGTCGCTCGAAACGCTCTACGCTGCCGTAGCGCGAAACGACGGACTGTTTGTAGCGGTCGAAGCCGACGAACTTGCCGGACTGATCGCGAAACTCTTTGCGTATCTTATCGGCGACCTCGCCGTCTGAGGCCGCAAGGCCCAGGCGCGCAGCCTCCTGCGCGATCACGCGGTCGCGTATCAAGCCGTCCAGAAAGCGCTTGTCGCCGCCCAACTGGGCGAGGCTGATCTGCCCGCCGAACATCTGCATATAACTGTCCTTGAGGGTTTGCAGATCGCCGACCGTCACGTCCTCGCCGTTGACCGTGGCGAGAACTTCGTTGTTGCTGGCGGGCGCGGCGACGGAGCTGTTGCGGCCCGGCGCGTAGAAGAGGACAAGGCTGGCGGCCATGATGAAGGCGAACCCAATGATGATTAGGTTCCGCGTTCGCTCGACACGACTAAAAAATTTCAGCATGCTCTGTGATTTCCTAAATTAAGAGTTGGGTGATTTACGGGAAAGTTAATGGCTGATGGTTTCGGTGGCCGATTAACTACTCTGCTCGTAAACGGCGAATTGTAGCGGAGACCGGCGGCCCGCCGCAACTCCAACCGGGCACGCGACGAACCGCGTTCTGCCTCGCACAAATATTTCGGGCGGCATGAATAAATTCGGATGAATTACGCAGGCCCTTTGAATAAATGTGCAAAACTCTGAAGCGACCCGGTTCAAAACTCGGCAAATATTCGATAACCGTGTAAAATACCAATGGTTAATAGAGAGCCAGGAGAGAGCGAATCATGACTAAAATCGACAGGGAAAAGATTGTGCGCGCAGTCGTCGGTTCTGCCCGACTTGAGGGCTACAAAGGGTCTCTTAAAGTGGCGACGGCGAAGAAGACAGAGGTCTCACGAACCGAGACAAAGCCCAAATCCACTGCTAAACGCTGATCCCGGTCATGACTGACCGCTACGACACCACCGGCAATCCTGAGGACGAGTATTACCCAGCCACCTCCGTTCTCATCAACCTCGAAGACATTCG
>DATLMN010000243.1:0-5932 GCA_035537255.1 Pyrinomonadaceae bacterium
GCTTGCGCGGTACAAGCTGAAAGCGCAGCTCCATCTCCTGCGCGACCTTGTAAATATTTTTGGCCTTCGCGCCGCGCTCTGCCCTGCGGATGATCTCTTCCAGGTTGAGCAGCTCGGCCTGATCGTCTTTTCCAATCCAGATGTATGTGATTTCCGGCATCTCTCGTTTGACCTCCAACTTGATAAGCGCACGCATCTCCGTGGGCTGAAGAGTCGAGACAAGCGTGCGCGCGCGCGCAGACGGCTGTGTGTTGGCCTGCACGGCGAAATACTGTTCGACGAGTCCGTCCACTTCTTGACGGTGCTCGTCATAGAAAAGCGCGAAGTCCTGGCAGCGTGTGCGGTAAGGGCAGACCATAGAGCACACCAGCGGGTCTTTGAAATGCGCGTAGCGATTGCAGTAGAGCCTTAAGCCCATCGAGACTCGTCTCCCGCCGTCTCAGTCGTTCGAGCGTGCGTGCCTTCTCAATAACTCAAGCAAACGCACGTCAACAAAGGAACGATTAAAACTTCTTCGGGAGGCCAACGACTATATCACGCCTGTTTTATCTGTGCAACTCTTGCCCGTGTGCGCAACGACAGGGATCTGTGGCCAAAGACGGGGGTTGGTTTATAATGCGGCGCAAAGGGGATGCCCCGGCAAAGAGCCCGCTTCGCGCGACTTTATAGTGGTCGAGAACGAAAGCGGAAAACTAAGCGCCTCACGCGACAAGCTACCTTGCAGGGCCGCCCACTACCCGCATGGAGACCTCACAATGTATAAGCCAAATTTTTGCGCCGAGTGCGGCGAAACTATAAAGCGTGCGCGCTGGCATGTGTGGACGAGCAGAAGATTCTGCCGACAATGCGCGCACCGATTTCGTAAATCAAGGATCATTTCCACCGTGCTCGCGGGCACAGCCCTGTTCAGCCTCGGTCTCGTCTGTGGACGCTTTCAGCGCGCAGCACCTCCGCCCCTCATCGTCGAGCGCGGAGGGGAGCTTCCCCAAGCGACCCTGCCTTCTGCGTCGTCGAACGACACGCCCAAATCTTCTGACACAGTAGATGAAAGGGATGTGACGGCGACGACCGCCACGCCGCCGGAGACCGTTTATGGCCCGGACGGAACGGCGACCGAGCGGCCTACGGACCCGAATGAGATAGTCTCAATCTGCGGCGCGCGAACACAGAAGGGGACGCCTTGCAGACGCCGCGTGCGCGGCACAGGCAGATGCTGGCAGCACAAGGGCCTGCCAGCGATGCTGCCGCCGGATAAATTGGTCGTAAGGGAATAGAGAGAAACAATGACACAGAGCATGAAAGGGCGGCTGTCATGGCCGCTCCATGCGGAATAAGCGGGACAATCCCTTCAGAGAAAAATTTACTCCCGCCGAAGGACAATACCAAACCTTCGGCGGGAGTGATTTCTCTCTCTTTCCGGCTTCTGCTCTTTCTTCTGCTCTTTTACTGCTCTGTCAGTGTGGAGGTGGGTGCTCCGTCCGGATTGTTGCCCGCGATACGGTTGTTCTTCCAGGAGACGATCTGTCCTCCTGAGAGCGTGTGGAGGCCGTTCGTAGTATTGTTCGTGACCGTCGTATTGGAGAGGCGTATGGTCGCAGTAGCGTTCACCCCGTAAGCGAAGACGCCCCACTGCTTGTTGGACGACACCGTAGAGTTATCAACGTTTACTTCCGACGGACTGCTGGCTGATTGCGGAAAGACGGCGATCCCGTTGAGTACGTTGCTTGAGAATGAGCTATCGCGCACCGCCGCACGCACATTGTTGTCAACGCGAAGCCCTTCCTGATTAAAGACTACTTCGGTGTGAACAATCGTCGCATGCACAAGGTTAGCGCCGTTACTGCTCAGGTGAATGCCGCCCTGCGCGTTATTCCTGATCATGCAATTCTTCATCACCAGCTCGCCGCCGTTGGAATTGAAGTGGACGCCCTGTTGGGTGAAGTTGTCGACGATGACATCCTCCAAAATTACCTTCGGCTGGCCGGGATTGGCGGACGAGATAAGGATACCGCGCAGGCCGCCTTGTGTGCCGCCGTTTGAGCCACTGATCGAGATGCCACGAATGCGCACGATCCTTAAAGGGTCACTGCCGTTAGTCAGGTTGATAACTATACCGTTACTGGGGTGGGCGAGGATGCCTGCGAATGTTCCAGTTCCATCGAGAGTGATGGATTTAGTGATCGTGACTGTGCCCGCTGGGGCTGGATCCATGACATCAATCTCGCCGTTGGTCGCCGTCTTCGAGATCGCACCGGCAAAGGTCTTGCAGGGAGCAGTACGGCTGCAAGGGTTGGCGTCGTCGCCGACACCGGACACCCACGTGCGCGTGGCTTGTGCCTGTGTCAACGAGGCACTGAAGGCGACGAACGCCACGACGGCGACGAGGTGCAGGGCAAGTTTAAATTTATTCATCTGGGGATTCTCCTATCAGGGGTTTGCGTTGGCTGTTGAATGATTATTACCGCTTGCAGCGAAACATTGATCGCTTCTTCGGTAGAAAATGGCCGGGATAAAAGATTAGCTAACGAGGAGTGAACTGTTCAGCATTAAGATTAACGGGTGGTGTCCTTATGAATGCCGATCCTTAAAGGATCAAATAAACAATATCTTTTACGCTTCCCCTATGTCAACCGCTTACATGCCGATTCTTATAAGGGAGTCGTCTCAAGGGCTTTTGAAATACTCTCACCGAAAAGGGAACGGCAGCTCGAAGGGGCGAATCTTCGAGCTGCCGTTTTGTTGCTTTCGCTCGCAGGGGGGGCGCGTGCGAGGGAGTCCCTTTTGCGACGAGTCCCTTTATCGCGGGGCTGTCGCCTCAGCCGCGCGCTGCGGCCAGATATTTACTTCGCAAGGACTGCGATCTCTACGGTCTGCGACTGGGCCGCGCGACGTGCCGTCTCGTTCTGCGAGCCGCGTGTGCGTGCCAGCTCATTCTCAATCGCTTGCTCGCGGTCGGATTTGCGCACCAGGCGACCTTCGGCTTCGCCGCGTCTCCACATCTCTGCGAGAAAATACTGCTCGCCGTACTGATTGAAGACCAGAACGGTCTTGGCGCGCGGCTTGTTGATCTGCACACGATCAGTCAGGCGAAACACACCGTCCTTACCCTTCGCCTTGACCTGAAGAATGCCAGCGCCGTCAGCCGTTTTGATCTCGGTCACAGTGTAAAGACCTGGGGGCAGCGTCGTGTTCCCGACCGTGAATTCAAACGGGATGTTGGCCGTGTAGTTGATGCGCGACTGTGCCTGCGCGCTCTGCACGGCGGCGGCCAAAGTCAAAAGTGAGACGAGGCTGACCATCACGAACGCTTTTGTAATCTGCTTTTTCATCTGTTCCTCCGAATAATTCTTAGTGCGCAGCGGCTGAAGCTGACCGCTGCGCTTGTTATGGTTGGAACCAGAGAGTCCCGCTCGTAAGCTCCAACCAGCTCTCAATCGCGCTTCACTAACATAAGCGCCAGCCCCACGGAAAAACCACCACCGGCGCAGAAATTTTTTTTTACCGGGGAATTTCGGTCGGAAGAGGGGGCGGAAAAGTGTTACAATCCGCGCCGCCAACTTTCGCTTTGCTCTCTTACCGCAGGGGCTTTAGCCTTATGACCGCCTCGCACTCACCAGAAGGGATGACCCGGTTGCTCCTGGATTGGAGCGGAGGGAATCAGGCCGCGCTGAACGAGCTGATCCCTCTTGTCGAGCAGGAGTTACACCGGATAGCCCATCAGTACATGAACCGCGAGAGCCCGGGCCATACGCTGCAAACCACGGCTCTGGTCAACGAGGCTTATCTGCGGCTCATAGATCAAAATAGTGTGCGCTGGCAGAACCGCGCGCACTTCTTCGCCATCGCCGCGCAGACCATGCGACGCATCCTGATCGATCACGCGCGCAAATCCACGCGGGCCAAGCGTGGTGGAAAAGCACGAAAAATATCGCTAGATGAAGTAGCGATTGTTTCACACGATCAATCGGCTGAGCTGGTCGCACTGGACGAGGCCTTAGAGCGGCTCGCCGCGCTCGATCCAAGACGCGGGCGTGTCGTAGAGCTGCGCTTCTTCGGCGGCTTGAACGTGGACGAGATCGCGGAGGTGCTGGGCATCTCGGCCAACACTGTGACGCGCGACTGGAACATGGCCAGAGCCTGGCTGACGCGTGAGCTGCAACGTGAAGGAACGGAAGAATAGATGAAGGATGAGCGCTGGCAAAAGATAAGCGGCATCTTCAACTGCGCACTTGAGCGCGCCCCGGAAGAGCGCGCTGACTACCTGCGCGCCGCCTGCGAGACGGACGACGCTCTGCGCCGTGAGGTTGAATCACTGCTCGCGGCCTACGAGCAGGGAGGAGAGTTGATCGACTCGCCTATGATGGAAGCGGCAGCGCCCCTGCTGGCAGAGACGGGCTTGAAGCTGGCGGCCAGCGAGCGCATCAGTTATTACAAGATCATCGAACAGATCGGCGAAGGCGGGATGGGCGAAGTCTATCTGGCGCTCGACATGCGCCTTGGACGAAAGGTCGCGCTCAAGCTGCTGCCCTCCTATTTCACCAAGGACGAGGGACGGCTGCGTCGCTTTCGACAGGAGGCGTGCGCCGCCTCTGCCTTGAATCATCCCAATATCATCACGGTTTATGAGATCGGCGAGACAGACGAGAGACACTTCATCGCGACAGAGCTGATCGAGGGTGTGACCCTGCGCCAGCACTTGAAGGAGAGGCGTATCAAGCTCACCGATGCGCTCGACATCGCCGTCCAGGCGGCGAGCGCTTTAACGGCGGCGCACGCCGCAGGCATCGTGCATCGCGACATCAAGCCGGAAAATATCATGCTGCGCACGGACGGCTACGTCAAAGTCCTGGACTTCGGACTCGCCAAGACGACGGAGCGCAGAGTCGCGCCCTCTGACGCCGATGCCGACACGCAGATGATGATCAAAACGAATCCGGGCGTGGTGATGGGCACGATCAATTATATGTCGCCGGAGCAGGCGCGCGGCCTTGAGGTGGACGAGCGCACGGACATCTGGAGTCTGGGCTGCGTGGTCTACGAGATGGTCGCGGGCTGTTTGCCCTTCGAGGGCGGAACGACCGCCGAGACAGCGGCTTCAATCCTCGGCGACGACGAGCCAGCGCCGCTCGCGCGCTATTCAAGAGACGTGCCCGCGGAGCTTGAGCGCATCGTCACCAAAGCTCTCTGCAAAGAGCGGGAGGAGCGCTATCAAACGGCGAAAGACCTCCTCATAGACCTGAAGAATCTGAAGCAGGAGCTTGATTTTGAAGCGAAGCTGCAACGCAAGGAAGCGCACCGAACGATCAGTCGGGAATCACGCCAGTCGTTAAGCGACACGATTGTTGAAGAAGATGCGTCTTCCATCTCGCAACCGGGCGTGAGCCTTGCGGAAGCGCCGCAGGCCTTTGAGCGAAAGACTGAAATCATCAGGCCCGAGACGACCCGCGACGCGCAGAGAAAAAGAGAGACGGTCGAGATAGCTGCCACGACTCCCGTCCGCTGGTGGAAGCTGTCTTCAAGTCGAATCCTGCTGGCCTCGGTCGCACTTCTTCTGCTCATGAGCGGCGGGCTCTGGTTTTACTGGCGCAGCGCCAATCTCAAGTGGGCCAGGCAATCAGTCCCGCGCATAGAAGAGCTGGCAAAGGCGCGAAACTTTTTCGAGGCATATGATCTGGCCGTCAAAGTCCAGAAGTATTTGCCTAATGATCCGACGATTGCTCGCTTGATGCCGACCATCAGTGATGATCTCACGGTCAAGACAGAGCCCGCCGGGGCGAGCATTTATCTCAAACGCTTTGCGCCGGATCAATCCGGCAATTTCCCTGCGCGACAATTGGTCGGAACGACGCCTCTTAACAATCTACGCATCGCGCGCGGGGATTACATTCTCTCTCTAGAACGCGACGGCTACGCGCAGGTTGAGCGGACACTC
>DATLMN010000244.1:0-18721 GCA_035537255.1 Pyrinomonadaceae bacterium
TCTCATCGAAGTCGACACGAAGGCTCTGAGGCGCTGGCCGATGTCTGGGGAGACGCTGCTGGCACCGCGTCAGCAGTTACGTCGTCTACGCGCCTCATCCTTCGATCTCGCCATAGATTTTCAGGGACTTCTTAAATCCGCCATGATCGCCAGGCTCTCCGGCGCGCGGCGCTCCTACGGTTTCGCGCCCCCCGCCCTGCGCGAGTCTGCCAGCCGTTTTCTGCTCACAAAAACCATCCAAGTACCGCCACGCACGCACGTCATCAATAAAAATCTGCTCCTCGCCAAGGGTGCGCTCGGCATTGCCGTGCCCGACCGACCGGAAGAATTGGAGTTTCCCATCGCCATCAGCCCTGAGCATGAGCGCGAGGCCGAAGAGGCCGCCGGGGAGGCGAAAGACTCTTACGCGATCTTGAATCCGGGCGGCGGATGGCCTACGAAGCTCTGGAGCGTGGAGCGTTTCGGCGCATTGGCCGACCAGTTGTGGACAGAGCAGGGCCTTCATGCGCTGGTCACTTATGGGCCGGGCGAAGGAGAACTGGCTGAGCGTGTCATTAGTGCGAGCCGGACAGGGCGCGCTCGCGCCGTGTCACTCTCGCTCAAGGGGTTTTATGCGCTGGCCGGTGGTGCGCGCGTTTACGTGGGCGGCGATACTGGCCCGACGCATCTGGCCCTGGCGGCTGGCGCGCCCGTCGTGGGACTCTTCGGGCCGACAGAGTGGTGGCGCAACGGCAGCCCTCGCCCCTTGGACATCTGCGTCGAGCGCAACGAGATCAATTGTCGCGCGGATTGCCATCGCCGCGCCTGCTCCGCTTGGATCTGCATGGACATAGAGGTCGTGCGCGTGATGGCGGCCGTTACTGAGAGGCTGCGGGGCACACGCGCTTTGAAGATTTTGGAGACGACCGTTGGCGCGTAGAGGCGGGACATGGATGCAGCGTTGGCGCGTGCCGCTGGGCTTTCTGTGCGGCGCACTCTTTGTCCTCTTTGCGCGACCGCGCCCGCTCACGCTAGGGCTGGGCGGCGCGATTGCCCTTCTTGGGCTGGCGTTGCGCGCCTGGGCCGCCGGACATATCAGGAAGAATGCAGAGCTGGCCGTCTCAGGGCCTTATGCCTACACGCGCAACCCGCTTTACCTGGGGAGCTTTTTACTGGGCATAGGTTTTACAGTGGCTTCGGGGCAACCGCTGCTGGGGTTGTTGTTCGCGGCGCTCTTTTTGGGCATCTATTTGCCCGTCATGCGCGTCGAATCAGCGACGCTCGCCGGATTGTTCGGCGAGGATTACGAGCGCTACGCTGGCGCAGTCCCCCTTTTTATTCCGCGACCCTGGCCTTATAGTGATGCGCGTGTGCCCGATGTGAAGTTCGACGCGAGTCTGTACTTGCGTTACAGAGAATATCGCGCGGCGCTGGGGCTGCTGATCGCATGGAGCTTGCTGGCTCTGAAAGCAGTTTTATTAAAATGATTTTTGCTTTACACCTTCGTAAGTTTGCCGCCTTTGCGGTTCTCTTGTCGCTCTGTGCGTTGATGCTTGCTCCGGCAAGCGCGAGCGAACGACAAAAGACTGAGACCGCGCCCGTTCGTCTACCCTTCGCGCCTGCGGAAGAGCTTGTCTATGAAGGCGAGTTTACCAAAGCTCTGCTTCGCAGCATCGACATTGCCGATCTGCGCTTTACGGCAAAGCTTGAACCCGCGAACTCAAATGATAAGTCGCAGGAAAAGAGTTCCGCCACGAATCTGCATTTGACGGTGGACGCCGTTTCAAAAGGGCTGCTCAGCAAATTGTTCAAGCTCCGCTTTCGCCAGCGGATTGAATCGACCGTCGATCCAGTCTCGTTCGCCGTGTTGCAAACGACAAAGCTGGACGAGCAGGGCGACCGTCGACGTACGAGCGAGGCAGTCTTTGACCACACGGCAGGCAAAGTTGTCTGGACTGAGCGCGACCCGAATAACCCTGCGCGAGAGCCGCGCGTCGTCTCTTCGGAGTTGGGCACAGCGTCGGCTGTGCAGGATTTGGCGTCCGTCTTTTATTTCCTGCGCACACAAACGCTCGTGCTCGGCCAGACGTTTGAGATCGCTGTCAGCGATTCCGGTCGCGTCTATCGCGTGCCCGTCCGTGTCGTCGAGCGTAAAAAGATCAAATCCGTGATCGGTGAGGTCTACGCCCTCAGGGTCGAGCCGGAAGTATTCGGCGACGGGCGATTGATGCGCGGCAAGGGCAAAGTCTCCATCTGGTTTACAGAGGACGCGCGCCACATACCCGTGCGCGCCCACATCTCGAACGAGATGGGCTCGCTGGACATCAAGCTCAAGAGCATTTCAAGCGGCGCAAAAGCTTAAGGCTCGTCTATGCTGATTCAAACATCACCCTTTCGCCTTGCCTGAACAGTTCACAACACAAGCTCCCGTACCATTGAGCCCACGAGTGCTTTCATGTTGAGCGACGGGTCAGCAGAACAGACGCCTCTCATCATAGGGCACAGGGGAGCTTCGGCCATCGCTCCGGAGAATACTATGGTGGCCTTTGAGCAGGCCATGCGCGACGGCGCGGACGGAATCGAGTTCGATGTGCGCCTCGCGCGCGACCAAGTACCGGTCGTGATTCATGATGCTGGCCTTCGCCGCACCGGACTCAAAGCAGTAGATGTCGCCAGCCTCTCGTCGCGCGAATTGAGCGAGATCGATGTCGGCACGTGGTTCAACCTGCGGCATCCATCCAGAGCAAAAGATGAATACACGCTTGCCACCATACCCTTGCTCAGCGATGTCTTCGAGCGATTCCGCGATTCTCAGGCACGGCTCTATGTCGAGATGAAATGCGATGCTCTCGCCGAGGGACGCCCTCTGGCCCGGGCGGTGGCCGGGCTCGTCAGCGACTATTCCCTGTTTGACAGTGTGGTTGTCGAAAGCTTTACACACCAATCAATCGCCGAGATCAAGCGTCTTGATTCAAGCCTGCGCACGGCGGCGCTCTTCGAGCCGAAACTTGCGCGTCCCTTTCCATCTACGCGAAGAATAATCGAGCGCGCCGCTGCGTTTGGCGCAGACGAGATAGCGCTGCATCGCATGCTCGCCGGTCGGCGCATCGCTGCGGAGGCGGCGCGGCGCGGCATGAGAACCGTCGTCTGGACGGTCGATAATCCTTCATGGAAAGAGCGTGCGCGGCGCTTTGGCATCCACGCGATCATCACCAACAATCCGGCATTGATGCGCGCCCGCACTCCTGACAGAAGCGTCTGAGCGGTTGAGCGCCCCTGCACATTCGCGTACATTCCTTTCCGACAATGAGCCAATCTCAAGCCCAAGTGGACAGGGTTTTCCTGCGCCCGCAGCACGCCATCTTTTATCGCCGCGTGCGTCGCCTGCGCTGGCTGGCGGAAGCGCGTGCGGAATACTCCGCGCTCTTTCTGCTCGATGGGAAGGCCGCTTATGAGGCGAGCGCCGCAGCGGGCGAGATTCAAAGGGGCGGCGCGCTGCTGATTGATCCAGGTCTCCGGGCGAAAGCAACCGGACAGGAAAGAGCGGAATACATCTGGCTCTCCCTTGCGCCCTCTTACGTGCTGGACTGCGCTGTGCGTACGCGGCTCGTCGGCGCTGGCAACAGCGTCACGTTCCGCACGACAGCAGCCGTCCATGATGACGAACGCCTCGCGCGGCTGGCGCGCGATCTGGCTGATGAGTTAACGAATGAAGAGCCCGGACAGGAAGTCGTGGTTGCGGCCCTAGTCGAACAATTGACTGTGCATCTGCTCAGGCATCACACGAACGTGCGGCGCTCGGACGAGCTGGAGCTTTCGCGCGTCGGTCTGGTGGACAGACGCATACGCCGCGCTGTGGAGCTGATGCACGCCCATCTTGATCGCGAGCTGCCGCTCGAAGAGATCGCTGCTGCGGCTTATCTCTCACCCTTTCATTTCGCGCGCCTCTTTAAGAAACTGACCGGCGCATCGCCGCACGCCTACTTGGCAACCCTGCGTGTCGAGCGCGCCCAGAGCCTTCTCGCCGGCACAGACCTTTCAATCGCAGCCGTCAGCGCCCGCGTTGGCTACTCCAGCCCCAGCCACTTCACCAAAGCATTTCGTCAAACAGTCGGGCTCACCCCCCGCGCCTTCCGCGCAGCAATCGTCAGAGGTTAGCGGGCAAAGAGCAGATGCTTTGTGTCAGACGCTGGACGCTAAAAAAAGCTGAACCGTCTTTACTAACATCCAGCATCCAGCATCTAGCATCTGCTTTTTAGCAATCCGGCGACGATACTGAGCAAGATTTGCTGAGAATGCGCGGCGTGTGTTCTGTATGATCTTGCCTATAAAAAAACGGAGAGGAAATCTGTAAACAATGGCGATCAAAAAAGGTGCGGAGATTGCTCCGGCAAAGGGCAAGCTGGGTGTGTTGCTGGTTGGGCTGGGCGCTGTCAGCACGACTTTTATCGCGGGCGTCGAGGCGATCAAAAAAGGGATTGCCGACCCTGTTGGAAGCTTGACGCAGATGGGCGCGATTCGTCTGGGTAAGCGCACGGAGAATCGTGTGCCGCTCGTCAAGGACTTTGTGCCGCTCGCCAGTCTGGACGATCTGGTCTTCGGCGCGTGGGACATTTTTGAGGATTCGGCCTACGAGGCGGCCATGCATGCGGGCGTGCTCGAAAAAGAGCTGCTCGCGCAGGTCAAAACGCCGCTGCAAAAGATCAAGCCGATGCGCGCCGTCTTCGATCAGCACTATGTTAAGCGCCTGAACGGAGTGAACGTCAAAGAGGGCGCGAACAAGATGGAGATGGCCGAACAGCTCATCTCAGACATTGCCGAGTTCAAGCGTCGCAATAAGTGCTCGCGCTTGGTGATGGTGTGGGCAGCTTCGACCGAAATTTTTCTTAAACAGCACGCCGTTCACAAGACGCTCAAATCCTTTGAGCAGGCGATGCTCGATAATCACAAGGCGATTGCGCCCTCTATGATCTACGCCTACGCCGCGCTCAAATCCGGCGTGCCCTTCGCCAACGGTGCGCCGAATTTGACCGTAGACATCCCGGCACTGATGCAGCTTGCAGATCAAAACAGCGTGCCCGTCTGCGGCAAGGATTTTAAAACGGGGCAGACACTGATGAAGACCATCCTTGCGCCCGGATTGAAATCCCGCATGCTCGGCCTGCACGGATGGTACTCGACCAACATCCTGGGCAACCGCGACGGCGAGGTGCTGGACGACCCGGAATCCTTTAAGACCAAAGAGGAATCCAAGCTCTCCGTGCTTGAATATATTCTGCAACCTGAAGTCTATCCGCAGCTCTACAAGGATTTCTCGCACGTCGTCAGGATCAACTATTATCCGCCGCGCGGCGACAACAAAGAGGGCTGGGACAACATAGACATCTTCGGCTGGCTTGGCTATCCGATGCAGATCAAGATAGATTTCCTCTGCCGCGACTCCATCCTGGCCGCGCCCATCGTGCTAGACCTGGCGCTCTTTCTGGACTTGGCCCAACGCGTCGGGATGAAGGGCGTGCAGGAATGGCTCTCCTTCTATTTCAAGTCGCCGCAGACTGCGCCAGGGCTTTATCCAGAGCATGACATCTTTATTCAGCTGATGAAGCTGAAGAACACCCTGCGCCACCTGCGCGACGAAGACCTCATCACGCATCTTGGTTTGGAGTATTACGACTGAGAGAAAGCACGGCTACACGAAAAATTTCCAGATATAAGCGAAGGGCGCGTCAGCCAGGTGGACGCGCCCTTCGCGTTTCTCCGCCGGGGTTTGCTTAAGTGAAAGGTGCTCCTCTTCTGGGGGAAATCTTTGTGGACGATATGGTCAAGCAAGGTGACGTTTAGGTGCATTTCGCGCCCCGTTTGGCCTTTCAAAATTACGTAGCGCGACATTTATTGTCAGGAAAATTCTGACATGATTTGTCAGTCAAATCCGACCGCTTGGCCCATGAGTGTTGGGCCTTAAAAAGGGGCTATAGAATATTTTGTGGTGACAATTGAGGCAATGTCGTATATATAGCGTCTGTCGTTTAAAGTGTGCCGGGTGGGCCACCCGAGGGGTAAGCAAACTCGTCACCTGATCCCGCATCCAAAGAGACAGCGGTTCGTTCCTTGCATAGATACTGAGGGGGCTTGGCCCGGAGGGCACCGAAAACCCGCCAATCGTGGAGGGCTTCAGGGCAGACTTTCTTGAGGGACAGGCGCTATCGCTCAAGCACAGCTTATGCGAGGAGGGCCAAGATGATTGCTGAAATGGAAAAACAGAACGAGACAATGGACAGGGTCTTCCTCGACCCCGATCAAAAGAGCCCGCGCGCGCTGGATTTTGAAGAGAAGCTCTCTTCCCGCATCGTCGGCCAGGAGCGCGCCGTGCGCCGCATGAGCGGCCTTTACCAGATTTTCCTCGCGGGTATGAACCCGCCTTCGCGCCCCGTCGGCACGATGCTTTTCCTTGGGCCCACGGGCTCCGGCAAGACTCGCGTCATAGAGGCCGCTGCGGAAGTTCTCTTCGGCGACCCGAACGCCGTCGTCAAGATAGACTGCGCCGAATTTCAACACTCGCACGAGATCGCGAAGCTGATCGGCAGCCCTCCGGGATACCTGGGCCACCGCGAAACCTCTCCTATGCTCACGCAGGAGAACCTGGATCGTATGCACACGGAAGAGACGCGTCTCTCTTTAGTCCTCTTCGACGAGATCGAGAAGGCTTCGGATAGTTTGTGGCAACTCCTGCTAGGCATCTTGGACAAAGCGACTTTGACGCTTGGCGATAATCGTCGTGTGGATTTCTCTCGCTCGATGGTCATCATGACCTCGAATTTGGGTGCGCGCGAGATGTCAGAGCTGATCTCCGGCGGCATAGGCTTTCACTCGGGCAAGGCTGCGAAGAATCCTAACGACTCCGAAGTCGATCAGAAGATTTATCGCACGGCGGTCGAAGCGGCGCGGCGTAAATTTTCGCCCGAGTTTATGAATCGCATAGACAAGGTGGTCGTCTTTCGCAGTCTCAAGGAGCATCACCTGCGACAGATTCTTGAGCTTGAGCTACAGGCCGTGCAGGATCGCATCATGATGAGCGCCGGGACGAAGTTCGTCTTCCAGTGTTCAGACGAAGCCAAGGACATGCTGCTGCGCGAAGGCATAGACTTCAAGTACGGTGCGCGCCATTTGAAGCGAGCCATCGAACGCTTTCTGGTTTACCCGCTGTCTAATCTGGTCGCGACCGATCAGGTCGGACTCGGCGATCTGGTCAACGTGGATTTGAATCCGGACACAGGCAAGCTCGTCTTCTCTAAGCGCAGCGGCGGCGCGTTGATTCAAGAACCGTCCGAAGCGCGAGAAGAACCGGATGAGGAACAGAGCAAGTCCGGCGGCGTCGCGCTCCCAATCCCCGCGCAGACCAAAGTCGCGCGCAAAGGACACGGACGCAGCGAGAAGTCTGAGAATTAACTACTGCGACGCACTAAAGCGCACCGTGCGCCACTCGCGCACTTAAATAAAAAGCGCCGAGCCCTTATCAGAAAAGGCTCGGCGCTTTTTCTTTGTCTCTCTGACTAAATCTCTTCTGCCGGATTTGCGTTCGATCTGAATTTCAAACGCTGTAGCTCAGGTCGGGCGCATCGCTTCAGATGGCGCGATCTTTTTCAGGGCTTCAAAGGCGAGGCGCGAGAGATACGGGTCGCGCGAGGTCAGGACGTTTTTCAGAGCGGGGACGGCCGAAGGATCGCCGATCAGACCAAGCGCGCGTGCGGCTTCGCGTCGCACATCATCCTCGACCTTTTCATCCGCGAGCGTAGACACAAGCGCGGGCACAGCAACACGGCTGCCGATCTGCCCCAGCGAAACAGCGGCGGCGCGGCGCACGAACTCGTTTTCGGGAGATGTGCTTCGCCTGATTCTGCTCAAGAAGCCTGTACCCTTGATGCGACGGTCTAAACTCTTAGCCAGCGGCGCAGCCGCCGATTCGTCTCCGATCTGTCCAAGGGAAACCGCCGCCGCTCCGCGTACGCCGCTCTGTTTGTCATTCAAGAGAAGCGCGACGAGCGGCTGGATAGCATTGCGGCTGCGTGTTGGCCCAAGGGCATAGGCCGCTTCCTGACGCACGAACTCGTCCTTGTCTGCGAGCAAAGGAAGCAGCAGGGCGGCGGCTTCATCCGGCGGGAGCGAAAGCACTGCGCGCGTGGCCGTCGCACGGACGATGGGAGAAGAATCGCCGAGGGCGACGGCGGCTGCGCGCGAGCTTTCAGGACGCTTCATCCATCCCAGCCGCATCACGGCATCGCGCCGCTCCTCTTTATCCGAAGATGAAAGCCTGCGGCGCTCGCGCTCTATTTCCTGTTGCAGTGGCGTCAGCGCGCTCGAAGTATTGGGAGTAGCACGACGTGAGCGCTGCTGCTGTTGTGGCTCTGGTTGGGCCAAGATGGTTGGCCCGAAGGAGTGGGCCAACAAAAATGTCGCCCCCAGCGCACATCCCCAGTGGATGAGCATCTGCGCAAGGGGGCTCACTCTTCGAGAGCGCGTTGCTAAATTCATCAGCCTTTTAAGCACGGCCCGTGGCGGGCCAGAGCGCCGCGCGACGCTCGGCACGTCTGCGCACTGCCTCCCACTCGAATGCCTGTCGCGCGCGCCGGTTCTCATGTGCGTCGGCCAGAAGCGCCACCAGCTCATCTTCCCACATCCCTGGCAGATGTGTGGCGCGGCGCATGGATTCCATGATCGAAATATAATCCAGAACTTCCCCGACTTCAGTATCACTGAGCGAGTCCAGTTTGAGGGCGAGGCGTTGGCGTTCGGTTAATCGCTTGGCCATCTCTTTGCTCCTCTCTTCGCGGGTGCAGAGGGCTGACGGCCAGAGACGCGCGTCAATTCTTAAGAGAACCGACGGGTGCGACGATTCGGGAGGCCGTCGCCGAATTTTTCAGGTGCGGAAAAGCACCGCCTAACGTTTCTCAAGCGCGTTTCGTCTATCTCCGTTTAAGAAAAGTTTCGGATCGTGGCCATCCGCGCCACTCTTACGCCCAAGGCTGTCTCGATCACGATCCTTTAACGTGGATTGAGCGCAATATACACTAGAGGCCTTTCGACGCGCAAGAAAGTTTCACTGCGATGATGCAAGGAGCGCACACGCAGGCGTGCGCGAAGTCCGTGGAATCAACACGAAGCTTTTATCGCTTTACTCTTCCCTGCTGAGAGACTGCGCCTCGTTGCCGTCTAGACGGATGATGCGTGCGGAGATTTGATCGTCCTCTATGCTGAGCAGGCCGACGGTGCGTGGCAGGCTGAAGCGCTTTGGGCCAGCGCTGCCCGGATTAAAAAGCAGCGTGCCGCGCCAGTTGCCAGTGTATGCCTGATGGCTATGGCCGAAGATGACTGCATCAGGCATGCGCTGTTCGATGATGCGGCGATGCGCGTCATTCATCTTCTCGACCGTGGCGAACTGGTGACGCACGAAGAAGGTAAGCCCGCCCAGGACAGCCAGACGCTCGACGGGATAGCACATCTTCGCGGCATCATCTATGTTGCCGCGCACGGCTATGACGGGCGCAATCTTTTCGAGTTGCCAGATCAATTCTTCGTCGCCGATGTCACCCGCATGAATAATACGCTGGACGCCCGCGAAGAGGTCCATAACCTGTTCGTCCAGCTTACCGTGTGTGTCTGAGATGACGCCGATCAGAAAAGGCTTGTGGCTCATCACGGGTCTATCTTGGCGGCGATGGTGTGCATAGTATCGACTATGAGCACGGCGATGGGAGGATACAAAAGCAGGTCAGGAATCAGCAGCGAGGCAGGAGGATAGAGCAACAATTCGGAGCGCACATGCTGCCTAAAGACGAATCCCAGATCGCCTATAAAAAATTCCGCGTGCGCGCCGATGTAGAGACCAGCGGCGAGACTGGCGGCATAACCTGCGAGGAGAAAACTGTAAGCCGTCAGGCGCGTAAATGGCTTTTCGGGTTTCTCTTCCTCCTGCATGATCGAATCCTGAATCTGCTTCGGACGGTAAGTATAGCGCTCAAGATATTCGCGTAGGCGCGAGGCCAGATGCCAGATGCCGATCAGGAAGAGCGTAAAGACTATGGCGCGGCCTGCCCAGCTATCGAAGATATGCCAGAAATGCGGGCGCAGCATCGCGACGAAGAAGGTCGAGAGAAAAAGCGTGACTGTTGTGAAGACTGCCTGCGTGCGCGCGTAGGTTTCGCGGCGCTCGGCTTCGAGCCAGATGTCCACGGCCCTGTCCCAGCGCGCCTGAGCCGCAGCCTTGCGCATACGCTGCGCATGAATATTGTTGGAGTGAAGAACAGAGCCATTGCCGGGAGCGTTGGCAAGCTGTTCCCACTGCGCATCGTAGTAGGCGCGCTCCTGCGGGTCGCTCAACGTCCGGTAGGCCAGCGCCAGCAGCGCAAAATCGCGCGCGGCATCTTCCGAGCCGCCGTTGACATCCGGGTGTCTTTCGCGCGCAAGTCTACGATAAGCCGATTTGATCTCAGCCCCGGAAGCAGACCGCTCGACGCCTAAAGTTTTGTAGTAATCAACCACCGCGCTTTGCTCTAACTCCCAATGGAAAGCCAGCGATTGTATCGACAGAATTTGCTGCGTACATGGATGGGGAGGCAGCGCCCCTGACGAGAAATAATATAACACGGGGCAGACAAATTCGTCCCAGTCCGTGGCCCTGCATAATTATTCAAAAGATAGAGGGATTGGTCAACGGGAGAGAGCGCCGCCGGGACATACGCAGACCACATTCGTTTAGATTATTCGGGGTGAAGTAAGAACGAGAGCCAAAGGACAAATTTTCGGAGCTGATGAGGAAAGAGCCAAAGGACGACGCTTGCTGCCTCGTGCGACCTTCGAGGCGGGGGCGAGGACAATTTTTGTGAAGTGGGCGAATTCGCCCTTTGGCTCTCGGTACGCTCTTAGCAAAGTCCATGCCATGAACGAACGACACAAAAAACCCATAAAAGCGTGCCGCTTTATTGATAACCAGCCCCCGAACTGTCCACAAAAGAGCACACCACTGTCTACTATTCAAGACAGTATCCCGCCGTGTCAGAGGTTTTAGCAGTGGGCCAAAGGCCATAGACCGCGAGGCGAAAAATAGATCAGGGCGACGCTCACGGTCTTCCGTAGTCGTCGCCCTGATACAGTCGTAGAGATAGAGGTTATCTAACCTTTCGCTTCCTTGCCGTTCTGTTCGGCAGAGGATCGCGCTGCCGCTCTGTCCACGATGTTGAGGAGCGTGCGCACGGCGATTCCCGTCGGGCCTTTGGCGCGATAAGGCTTGGCTTCGTCGCCCCAGGCCGTGCCAGCGATGTCCAGGTGTGCCCATGAAACGCCATCGGCAAACTCCTTAAGGAAGGCTGCGGCCGTGATCGTCCCGGCTTTGCGCCCGCCGACGTTCTTAATATCGGCGATGTCCGACTTGATCTGCTTCGTGTATTCCTTATCAAGGGGGAGTTGCCAGAATTTTTCGCCGACCTCACGACCCGCCGCGATGATCTCGTCAATCAATTGTTGATCCGTGCCGAGCACAGCCGTATTGACATCGCCGAGCGCGATGGAGACAGCGCCGGTCAACGTCGCCATATCTATAATCCGCTTCGCGCCAAGTTTCTTCGCGTAGCAGATAGCGTCTGAGAGGATCAGCCTGCCTTCGGCGTCCGTGTTGATGATCTCTATGGTCTTGCCGGACATGGCGCGGACGATGTCGCCGGGTTTGGTGGCTTTGCCTGAGGGCAAGTTTTCGGAAGAAGGCACGACGCCGAGCACCGGGATAGATGGCTTTAACTGCGCGATGGCGCGCATCGCGCCCAGAACGGTCGCACCGCCCGTCATGTCGTACTTCATCAGCTCCATGTTCTCGCCGGGCTTTAAGGAGATACCACCGGAATCGAAAGTGATGCCCTTGCCGACGAAGGCCAGCAGGTTGTTGTCCTGCTGTTCCGCTGTTGAGGCGGCCTCATTGCGCGGCGTGTATTTGAGGATAATCAGCTTGGCCGGCTCTTCCGAGCCGCGCGAGACGCTGAGCAAAGCCCCCATGCCCTCCTGCTCCATGCGCGACTCGTCCAGCACGTCTATGTTAAGGCCGAACTCTTCGGCGATCTCTCGCGCGCGGTCGGCCATGTCTGTCGGCGTCATGTCCGCGCCCGGCTCGTTCGCCAGATCGCGCGTAAAGTTTACCGATTCGCCGATGATGCGGCCACGCTCTGCGCCGCGACCGAGCGCCGTTTCGTCACCTCCATCGACGATGATGACGAGCCGATCAAGCGTGCGCTCTTCCTTATCAACGGTGCGATACTTGTCGGGCTCAAAGAGTCCCATGACAGCGCCCTCTGCGGTTGCCGCCACGGTGCTTTCTCCATCACCCTCTGCGCGTGGCAGGATGGCGGCGGTCTTGATGTTCTTGTTGCGAAGAAAGCGCGCCGCAGCCCCTGCCATCTGCGAGACCTGCGGAGCGCCGTATTCAGCGCGGTCGCCGACGCCGATCAAGAGAAGCCTGCGCGCACGGATGTTGCTCGCTCCACCTGTGGCGAGATGCACGTAAACCGTATCGCCCTCTTTGCCCTTCAACTCTTCCGATTCAATGACGGACCTGATGACGCCGCCCGTCGCTTCGTCCAGTTCTTTGAGAACTCCTTCATCGGCCCTCTCGTCCTTAAAGACGGCGAGGGCGATGGCCTGCACGTCTTCGTCCTGATATTTTTTTACGCTGGCTTCGACTTGCATCACTTTATCCTCTCTCTATCTAATAATGAGTATTTTATCTCTGGCGCTCTTTCAATTGCGCGCGCGTCTCTCGATCCACTGTGCGGCGCATCTCAGTTTCCCGCTTGTCGTATAACTTCTTGCCGCGGGCGACGCCGACCTCAAACTTGATGCGCCCGTTGCGCAGGTGTACCTGCGTGATGACGAGCGTCATTCCCTGAACGGTTGAAGATTGCTCCAGCTTATTTATCTCGCGCCGGTGAAGCAGCAGCTTTCTCGTCCGCAGGGGGTCGTGGTTCGCCCTGTTGCCATGAGAATAAGGCGAAATATGTGCATTAAACAACCACGCCTCGCCCTCGCGCACGGCGACGTAGGAATCTTTTAACTGCACGCGCCCGCCGAGCACGCTCTTGACTTCCGTGCCGGTCAGCGCCACGCCCGCCTCGTATTTGTCCGAGATATGATACTCGTGGAACGCCGCGCGATTCGTCGCCAGGATTTTCTCTTCCTTCGCCATCAATCAATCACAATCCAGAGTTTTAAGTTTGAGTGGGAGAGTCAGGTTAGCAATCACCGACTCATAATCTTAAAGCCATTATCTCTCAAACTCGTCACGAAGGGGTCGCGTCATTAATTCAGAGGCCGCATCCGTCACTCGTTTTCCCTCATAGAGCACGGCGTGGACTTCCCGTGTGATAGGCATCTCGACATTGAGTTGCTGGGCCAATCGCTTGACCGCGCGTGTCGTTTTTACTCCCTCGGCAACCTCGCGCATCCCTCCGATAATATCTGAAAGAGCGCGCCCGCGCCCAAGCTCCTGTCCGACAAAGCGGTTGCGCGACAGATTGCCCGTACATGTCAGCACAAGATCGCCCATTCCCGCCAGTCCCATCAAGGTCTCATGGCGCGCGCCCTGTGCGAGCGCCAGTCTTGCGACCTCCGCCAGACCGCGTGTGATGAGCGCGGCCACGCTGTTTGTTCCGAGCCCAAGCCCTGCGACCATCCCTGCGGCCACGGCCATCACGTTTTTGACAGAGCCGCCGATCTCCGTTCCCACGACATCCGTGTTCGTGTAGATGCGCAGGTTTTGAAAGCTCAAGATGCTCTGCACCTGACGGCTCTCTTCCCCGTTGACGCTCGCGGCCACTATTGCGGTCGGCTGTCCACCGGCGACCTCCTGCGCGAAAGACGGGCCGGACAGGCAGACAAAACGCGCATCAAATTTCTCCGCCGTCACCTCGCGCACCACTTCAGAGATGCGCTTGCCCGTCTCCGTCTCAATGCCCTTCGTGGCGCTGACAAAGATCATACTAGGGTGCGCAAAGGGCAGCATACGCACAAGCAGCTCGCGCGTGACATGCGAGGGCGCGGCCAGCACAACGATCTCTGCATCTGTTAAAGCCTCTTCTAACTCAATAGTCGCGCGGACGCTTAATGGTATCTCGTGCGGCGCGAGATAAATGCTATTGACGCGCTCATGATTGATCGCTTCGACCACCTCACGGTTGCGCGACCAGAGGCGGACACTATGACCGGCGCGCCCCGCGATGATGCCGAGCGCCGTCCCCCAACTGCCCGCGCCAATAACAGCGATCTGTTTCATCTAACCACGGATGAAAGATAATAATAAATGAAAGAGCGCCTCAATAAAGTAAAGAGAGCCTCGCTTATTTATCAAGCGAGTGAGCGCCCTCTTTATCAAAGCGAGCGTGTGTGCGCTCCCTGAAAGTTTTTACCTGAACTTGCTCTCCGTGCCCGCGATCAATCTGCCGATGTTGGCGCGGTGCATAAGGATGATGATCGCGCCGCCCAGAATAGCCGCGCTCAAAACGGGTGCAAGGCTCACCGTCGGCTTCAAATACAGGCTCAACAACCAGACGCAGACCGGGAACACCACCGTCGCCGTGATCGAGCCCAGAGAAACATAGCGCGTCATCCAGACGACGGTGACAAAGACGACGAGCGAGCACGCGACCGCAAGCGGCGAGAGACCCAGAAAAACGCCGACGCCCGTCGCCACGCCCTTACCGCCGCGAAAGCCCAACCACACCGGGAAACAATGCCCGACCACAGCAAGCACAGCCGCCGCAGCCACCCACCAGTTAATCTCGAAGCTATCGGTCAAAAGCCAGCGCGCCAGCGCGACCGCCACTAAACCCTTGGTGGCATCCAGCAGGAGCGTTATCAGTCCGGCCTTCTTCCCGGCCCTGCGCGTGACGTTGGTCGCGCCCGTGCCGCCCGAACCCGTCTCGCGCACATCCGCGCCCTCTTTGGCGCGCACGATCAGATAACCGAAGGGAATAGAACCAAGCAGGTAAGCTGCGATGAGAATCAGGACGGGTCGCATCGAGCCGCACTCCATGCCCGGCACTTAAAATCTCTGGAAAAGCAATTAAGGACTATAGCAAGCAAAGGAAGCGCCGGACAAGCGATGGAAAGAGTGGGTAGTGTCTTAAATCTGTGTTGCTGGGGGAAAGGTTAAACTCCTGAAAGGAAATCAGCAGCGCCCTTTCCCTTTGCACCGCTAGGATAAGCCTTTTGGGTTTCCCGCTTTTCGTGCTGTGTGGCTAACAACATGAAGAAAAGTTTCGGAGCATGTGTGGCTAACAATCCCGCCGCAGGTCTATCCTAGCAAGTCTTTTAGCTCTCAAACACTCTTAGTGATTCCGCCTCCATTGCTGGCATACATCTCAGTTTTAAATAAGGCGTCGTCGCAGGAGATCGAGCGCGGCCTGTGAGGCGCGCCAGCGTATGAGGTGACGGTCGCCGGGCAGCATGATCTTTCTATGCTCTGTGTGCGCGTCGTCAGAGAGGGCTATGAAGACCAGGCCGACGGGTTTATCTTCCGTTGCGCCGCTCGGCCCGGCAATGCCCGTGACGGAGAGGCCAAAGTCCGTGTCCGCGCGATGGCGTATGCCTTCGGCCATCGCTTCGGCGACCTCTGCGCTGACTGCGCCGTGCTGGCGTATCAACTCCGAATCGACGCCGAGCGAGCGCGTCTTCGCATCGTTTGAATAAGCGACCACGCCCTCTTTGAAATAGACTGAAGAGCCGGGAACTTCCGTCAGGCGCTGGCTGATCAGGCCGCCCGTGCAGCTTTCCGCAACGCCGAGCGAAAAACCGCCGACAGCAAGGCGCAAGCCCACCACTTCCTCCATCGTCTCGCCGCGAAAAGCGAAGATCGAATGACCAAGGCGTTCTTCGATCTGTCCGGCCAAACCGTCGAGCAGAAGCTCCGCATCCTTTTCCGTCTTGGACTGCGCCGTCAGATGTATCTCGATCTCGCTGCGGTTGAAGAGAATCGTCGTCTGCGGATTTTTGTACTGCGTATAGATGGGCGCGATGCGTTCGTCGACGGCGGATTCGCCGAGGCCCACGACGCGCAGGATTCGGCGCACGACGCGCAGGTCACCGGCTTTGACGGCCAATTTAGGCTGCACGAAATTCTCGAACATCGGACGCATCTCGCGCGGCGGGCCCGGCAGCAGCACGACAGCACAATTATTGTGCTCAAGGTACATGCCGGGCGCTGTCCCGTGCGGATTGTCCAGGACTTCTGCGCCCTGTATGACCATCGCCTGGCGCGAGTTGATCTCTGGCATTCCACGCCCCATGCGCTCGAATTTTGTGCTGATCTCGCTTAAGACTTTTTCGTTAAAGAGGAGGCGGCGAGAGAGAGCGCGGGCGGCGATCTTACGTGTGATGTCATCCTCTGTTGGCCCAAGACCGCCCGTCATGATGACGACGCGCGAACGCCTGAGCGCATCCTTGATGGTCTCTTCAAGACGCGCGTCGTCGTCGCCGACAATCGTCTTGAGTTTGACTTCGATGCCGATACCGTTCAATTTCTCCGTCAGCCAGAGGCTGTTGGTGTCCGTGCGATCCGGCGTCAGTAGTTCCGACCCGATGGCGATGATTTCCGCTGTCAGCATAGCTCTTGCTTAAAACACAATCGCCCAAAGGTCAAGCCAAAGACGGCAGGACTCCTTTGTCAGGGCGCGGCGCTCTCTTCGGCCACGCCGAAGACTTTTACTTCACGCACCCACATGACAAAGGGTCTGTTGGTCGGGCCTTGTTGCACAGGCTGGAAGATTCTGACGCGGTTCGTCTTGACGGGAGCAAAGTCGAAGGCTATGCGGTCGTGATCGTTACCGGGCTCTAAGGAATTAATTGTACGCCACTCTCCTGTTTCATCCGGCAACTGCAATTCGACGCGGCGCGAAGGCATATAGCGATTGCGGTCGAACCCCCAGTAGACATAAACGGCTGCAACCTGCACGGCATTGTCGAAAGTCAAAGTAATCCAGTGCGGCCCTTGAGTCTCGGCAGAAGCCCAGTTGCCCTGGTTGTAGCGCATGGCACTGATTCGCCTGACATCAACCTCGCCGTCGATCAAAGGCGCTGAAGTGTATCCATCGAAACTGGAATCAACCTCAACACTCGCTGGCCTGAGTTCGACGAGCGCCGTAGAGGGTGGTAAGGGCGTCGGCTTTATCGCTCCGGCAGGCGGTGGCTGTTGCAGTTGTTGCTGTGACTGCTGTGTGAGCGTGGGCGCGCGGCGGCGTGCGTAAAAGACTGCTAAGAAGATAAGCATAAACGCAAAGATCGTGACGGCAGTCCAGATGTCGCGCGTCTTTTTCTGGCGGAGTAAGGCCGCTTCCTGGCGTGTTAGCTTGACTGTTGCAGATGAAGAGTCCAGCTCTTCTCCGCATGTCCCGCACTTTTCGTCGCCGGGACTGACGGACGCCCCGCACATGGGACAAACAGTTACGCCGATGGGTTGCGTCACGTAGCTTTCCCGCGCAGACGACGTGATGGAAATATCTTGCTGGCTATCGGTCGCCTCATGGCCCAGCTCGGCCGTGGGCCCAAGCCCCGCCTGTTGCTGCTTAAACGTTTCGCCCAGCCCGCGCATACGTCGCACGGCCTGTAGAAACTCCTGCGCCGTCGCGAAACGTCTCTCAGGGTTTTTCTCAAGGGCGCGCAGGATAATAGCTTCGATTTCCGGCGTGACCTGCGCGTCGCGCTCCGAGGGCGGCTGGGGTGCGCGCTCGATGTGCATACGCACGATGTCCGTATGAGAAAGCGTGCCCGTCTTATTCCAGAAAGGCGGCGTGCCCGTCAGCATCTCGTAGAGGATGATGCCCAGGCTGTAGATGTCAGACCTTTGATCGACGGTCAGACCTTCGGCCTGCTCAGGCGAGACGTATTCGGGCGAGCCGTAAGAATCGCCCAAAGTATCCGTGGCGTCAGCGCCGACCAGCTTGACGATGCCGAAGTCCGTGATCTTCACGTTTCCTTCGGGCGTGATGAGGATATTCGCCGGCTTGAGGTCGCGATGCACCAGGCCGCGATGCATTGAGTCGTCCCTGTCGCGATAGACGAACTCGTGCGCGTAAGAGATGGCCGCGAGCATCTGCTCGAAAAAATCGAGAGCGCGATTCACAGCGAGTGGCTTAGTGCCTTGAGCCAGAACTTGTGCCAGTGAACGTCCTTCGACGTACTCCATCACGATGTAGTAAGCCCGTTCGTCAACGATGTAGTCGTAGACTTTGACGATGCCCGGATGATCTAGCTGGGATTGGACGAAGGCCTCTTTTTCAAAGCGGTGCTGGAGGCGTGTGAGCGCTTCCCGGTTGCGCGCGTCGATGGATTTGATGGCGACTTCGCGCGGCAGTTGCAGGTGATGGCCGCGATAGACCACGCCCATCCCTCCGCGCCCGATGAGCCCCGTAATCCTGTAGCTGCCGATTGTTTTTTCGCTCGCCACGTTTCTCAAGCTCCCACTATGAGGTTAATCCGGGCGGCACTCGTTGTAGTTGCCGGATGAGGCGGCAGCTCCTGACACAAAGAGAGACGGCGCTTGCGATGCTTGAACGGCGAACGACACAATCAAGCCATCGCTCGCCGTGCGCGCTTTTGCTTCAGGCCGTTTTCTTCTCTTCCTCGTAAACGTCTCGCAGCACTTCGGCAATCGGAGGCGGAGCATGTTGCGCGCTTTGTCGACGCTGGGATGGCGTCGCCTGTGCAGCGCGCG
>DATLMN010000245.1:0-5931 GCA_035537255.1 Pyrinomonadaceae bacterium
AGTTCGTCCACCGTCTGAGCTTCGAGCATCTTCTGTTCCTGCTCGACGCCCAGATTGAGCACGGAGGCGAGGAAGTAAGCGAGGCGTATGGGATCGTCTGCGGTCAGCACGGCGCTACGCACTTCCGTAGGCACTTGCGGCAGCATCACCAGCGCCTGCTGAATAAGCGCCTGCACGTTTCGCTTGGTGGCTTCGACGGCGTCCGGGTCTACGACATTCAGCGGCGGAAGGGTTTGGACGCGCGCCTTGAGGAAGGGCTGTTCCTGCGTCCATTCCAGAACTTTGATTCTCTCTGTGCCCTGCACTATGAGGTGCAGGCCCTCGTCTATGCGCTGCATGCGCTTGACCATGACGAGCGTGCCGATATCGTAGAGGTCTGCGGGCGTGGCTTCCTGGCCCGTTACTGTTTCGTTGCGCGCGCTGATGCAGGCGAGCAATTTCTCGGGCGTCGCAAGCGCGGCTTCGACAGACGCGATAGAGCGCGGACGACCGACCGCCAGCGGCACGACCGTTTCAGGAAAGAGCGTAGTGTTCTGCAAAGGCAGTACGCTGATCTCGAACGGGACGGCGCTGGCATTCGCTTCGCCCGTCTGCTGTGGATTGACCTGTGGCGCTTTCGTGCTCTCAGGCGCTTGAATATTTTCTCTGGTTTCAGCCATAAACAGCCCTTTGTTGCTGTAGAACAATAAATGACAAAGACCGAAAGAGAGAGTATTGCTGTCTTTCTCTTCGGTACAGTCGAAGCTTCACTTAACGTTTACTGTTCTTCGCCCGTCTCCTTTTCTTCACAATTTACTTCGCTGCGCAGGTGAAGGATAAGCAGTCCGTCGCGATAATCGCGGACGAGCGTCGCGCCCTCGATCAGACAGGGAAACTGTAGCGTCTTTTCAAAGCGACTGTAGGTGATTTCCAGTTGCTGATAAGTAACGCCCTCGCCGTAGAAGGTGTCGCGGCGACACCCAGCCAGATGTAGCGTCGCGCCCCGGAGAGTGATTTCCAGATCATCCGAAGTCACGCCTGCCAGATCAACCTTGACGATCCATCCGTCCGGCGTGCGATAGATGTCCGCAGCCGGACACCAGGCCCTTCGACCCGGTCTGACCTTGCGCTCGCCATGCAACAGACGAAAATAACGCTCGACTGAATTTGCCATAATAAAAGCTAAGGATGAAGGCGGAAGGATGAAAGCTGTAGCTTTCAACCTGAGCAATCACATTTTCATCCTTCCGCCTTCATCCTTCATCCTTGCTCTTCATCCGAACACTTTGCCCCAGAAGGAAGCGCCGCTGGAAATCTCTTCGATGGCGTCGGCCAACTCTTCGTCCTCTTCTGTTTCCAGCGCGATGTCTGCCATCGAGATGATGCCGCGCAGTTGGCCGTTTTCGCCGACCACCGGAATGCGCCTGACCTGTTTGTCCCCCATCTTGCGTATCACGTCTATCACACGATCATTCGGATTGGCCGAATGAATGTCCGTGGTCATGACCTCTTCGGCGCGCGTGGTCTTGGCGTCTTTGCCTTCGGCGACGGCGCGAATCACTATGTCGCGATCCGTAATCAATCCGACGAGCTTGCCGTTGCCGCGCATGCGATTGTTGATTCTGGGCGCTTCCGCCAGATTGGCTTCGCCCGTCAGGGCTGGCGCGTCCTCGCGATCAACTACCGGAATGACGCCCGTGTCCTCTTCGCGCATCATCGCGGCGACCTCTTGAAGGCTTGTGTCGCGCGTCGCGACCGTGACATCGCGCGTCATGATGTCGCGGCAGCGCAGGCGCGAGCGCGAACGGCCACGCGCACGCTCACGGCTGCCACTGCCCAGGCTGCGTCGCAAATAGTCGCGCCCTTCGTCGAACCAGGAGCGATCATCATCCCCACGCTCGACACGGTAATCGCCGTAGCGTCGCTCGTCATCACGATAATCTGCGCGATCTGTGTAACCGCCGCGACCGTAATCTACGCGCTCACCACCGCCGCCGTAGCCGCGCCCGCGTGATGCTCTGTAAGCATCGTCATAGCCGTAATCGCGCTCGCGATTGCCGCCGCTCTCGCGACCGTAGTCCGCACGCTCGCCGCCGCTGTAACGTTCATCGAAAGCGCTGCCGCCGCGCCTTCGCGAACTACCGCCGTAAGCGCCTCTCTCGTCATCGTCTCTCTCGTAACGATCTCTTGACATGATCTTTCTCCCCCGTTTGCGAATAAATAAGAACTACTCTCCCCGTGCAAAAACCAGACGAGGCTAAGTAAGAATTTAGAGCGCACCGCCAAGCCCTTTGTTAATAAGCGGCGCGCCCGTCTAACAGTCTCAATTCAGTTAAGGGAACTTAAACTTGATTATACTCGCTTCGCACGAGATTGCCAGTTCGGTAACAGACAAAAGAGAAAAAGCGAGAAGCTCTTGAGTGAGCCTCTCGCTTTGCACCAGCTTTTACTGCTCTAAGAGGATTTACTGCGCAGTTTCAATCTCGGCCGTCAGTTGTACCTGCGAGCTGATGTCGAGCGTGCCCACTTCAATCGGCGTCGGCGCATTGGCGCTCTGGGCCATCACGCGCCCCCTCATATCACCGTCAGCGTAGATGGGTCTGGGTGTCAGGCCGGACTCCTGCACTTCCAGGATACGCACGACGCGACCGCCCAGTGCCTGCGCGATGGCCTGCGCTTTGCCGAGCGCCGCGCGCGTCGCTTCCATCAGCGCCTGATCCTTCGCCGGGCGATCTTTGCGAAGCGTAAAGGCGACGCCGTTGATATTATTCGCGCCCGCCTGCGAGGCGGCATCTATCACCGCCCCGACCTTCAAAAGATCGCTCATCGTCACCGTCACGGAATTGCTAGCCTGATAGCCCGTGATGGTCGGCGGCTGGTTCTCCCTGTAGACCTGCATGGGCTGCAAATTGTAACCGCTCGTTTTGACTTCAGCGCCAGCACCGGCAGCGGCCTTCACAGCGCGCACGACCTGTTCGCTACGGTTGGCGTTTTCAGTTTGAGCGTCTAGCGCGCGTTTGTTCTGTGTGATGACGGAGATGGTGATGATCGCCGTGTCTGGCTGGGCCTGAACGATTGCATCACCCGCGACGACGACGCGCGTGGTACGCCTCTGCGAGCCTGTGACGGCCGTGGCGTTGTCCTGCGCGCCTTCGTCGAAAGGGCGCATCACGCGCACCTCGAACGGGATGCCCTCCATGTAGATGGTGATGGTGTCCGTCTTGGTCTCGCCAGTGGCTTCCACGCCCGTGCCTTCACGAAACCAGCTCTCGCTGTGAAAACGCTGCGCGTTGAGGATCAGGTATTTCTGTGAGTCCGAGCGGATCACCCAGCCTCCGGCCTCCACAGTTTTGGCGAGCCGTCCGCGCACGGTAATCTCTCTGGCAAACGCCTGCGCCGTACATAAAACGACGAGCGCCAAGACGCTCGTGATCATTAAAAGATGCCTTCTCATTTTTCTTTTCTCCCTTTCTACTTTTTTGTCTGCCGAGCCCTGCACACCGGGAGAGATGCATGCCTCTGGCCGAGTTAAAGAACGCCGGGGCATTGGGAAACTTGCGTGGTTGCTGCACGGTCGCATCATTTGTTACGCTTGGCCCTCGAATGCAATCTTTTAACTCAAAATTCGGTAATCTCAAAAAACCCGCGCGACGCGGAGAGACAGTCACGGTCGGTCGCGTGGAGGATGTGCCGGAAGGGCGCGGCGCGACGGTCGAGTTGTTGGAGGGAACGGAGCTGGCGCTCTATCACGTCAACGGCCAGTTTTACGCCATCGAAAATTTCTGCCCGCACAAGGGCGCGCCCCTTGCGGACGGCCGACTGTGCGACACGGTGGTCGAATGCGACTGGCACGGCTGGCGCTTTGACCTCAGCACGGGCGCGTGTCTGAATCACCCTCACTCGTCCGTCGAAACTTACGAAGTAAGAATCGAAGACGGATGGATCAAGATCGCCGTTTAGAGACTCAAATTTTACGCCAGCCCGTTTCAAAATCTTACTCAATCGGAATCTTCTCGCCGAGAATGGGCGTCGGCCTGAACAGATTCAGATTGCTCCAAGCGCCCAGGGTCGCGGGCAACTCGCGCACTCTCCACCAGAAATGCGCTTCGCGTGTATAAGCGCGGCGGTCTGCCACTACGCCGATGCTGTCGATGCCCAGTGAGTCGCAGAGATAAAGCGCGCGATCCAGATGAAACTCCTGTGTGACGAGGACGGCGCGGCGCACGCCGAAGATTTCACGCGCGCGATAGCAGCTATCAAAGGTGCGTCGGCCAGCATAGTCCGGCACTAAATCCTCTGCGGGCACGCCCATATTGATCGCCGTCTGACGCATCACATCCGGCTCGTTATAGTTCTGGAAACGGTTGTCGCCCGTGAGCAGCAGTTTGCGCACACGCCCTACGCGATAGAGTTCCACGGCGGTCGCGATACGATCATAGAGCACAGGCGAAGGCCCGCCGCCACGCCAAAGACCCGCACCGAAGACGATAGCGACGCGAGGAGGCGGCGCTGCTTCAACGGGCAGCGCCGCCGCCGTGCGATAAACCTTTCCTGCATAGCTCGCGTGCGTCCACCAGCGCAGGCCGCCCACAAACGCGCACGCTGCCACGAAGACGACGAGCAACGTGACGAAGATGCGCTTTAGTCCTCTTTTATTACGCGCGCTCAGCATTACACTCTGGATACGAAGCAACAGTGGAAAAAGATCAGGGCCGCCGAAAGATTCTAAATGAATCCCCGGCGACCCGGAAAGCTAAAGCTTCTAATTTTTAACCGTCGTTGCCGATGGCTTCGACGGGACAGGCGGCGAGCGCCTCTTCGCACAGTGCGCGCTCTTCTTCCGTTGCGGGTTGCTTAAAGACGTACGAGTAGCCCTGATCGTCCGAGCGTGTAAAGTTGTCCGGCGCTGTGTCACGGCACACATCGCAATCTATGCAGAGCGAATCGACATAGAAAGGGCCGGGAACATTCTCCTCGACGCGATCATTCGGATCAGCCAACGGTTCTCTAGCCTCCTCCTTCGGCCACAAGCGAAGAGTGACAGGCGCGGCGGACAAACCCTTGAAGGTTTCTGTGTCCTCTCACCTGTCACTCGGATTACTCGTCACGGCGCACGAGACCTTACTGAATCGCCAGCATTCGGTCAAGTGCCACGCGCGCCCAGTGCGCCACGTCTTCGGGCACGCTGATCTGGTTGACGACCACGCCCGCCAGCAGCGATTCCAGCGCCCAAGCCAGATTCTGCGGCGCGATGCGATACATCGTCGCGCACATGCACAAATCCGGCGCGAGCAGTTGAATGTGCTTGTCAGGAAATCTCTTGGCCAGACGGTTGACCAGATTGACCTCCGTGCCGATGGCCCACTTAGACCCTGCGGGCGCTGCTTCCAGAGTCTTAATAATAAACTCCGTCGAGCCGTTCAGATCACTCTTTTGTACTACTTCGTAGACGCATTCGGGATGCACCAGCACTTTGATGCCCGGCACTTCGCGGCGCACCTGCTCGACATGCCATTCACGAAAGCGGCCGTGAACGGAGCAGTGTCCCTTCCACAAAATCAGACGAGCGCGTCGTAACTCTTCCTCAGTATTTCCTCCAAGCTCTTTGAACGGGTCCCACACGACCATCTCGTCAAGCGGGATGCCGAACTTCGCGCCCGTGTTGCGGCCCAGGTGTTGATCCGGGAAGAAGAAGAGCTTATCGGCTTCCTTCAACATTTTCTCAAAGAGCGGGACGGCATTCGAGGAAGTACAGACAATACCGTCGTGGCGTCCGCAGAAAGCCTTGATCGCGGCGGTCGAGTTCATGTACGTAATCGGCAGCACACGAAAATCTTCGTGAATGCCGATTGAAGCGAGCTGATCCCAGGCGTCCTCGACCTGCTCGACCGAAGCCATATCGGCCATAGAGCAGCCCGCGCCCATGTCCGGCAGAATCACCTTCTGATGCGG
>DATLMN010000246.1:0-18234 GCA_035537255.1 Pyrinomonadaceae bacterium
TCAGGCCGTTGCCAAAGCCGGTTCACAGGGCGGCGACGTGCAGGCCTACAGCAACCAGGATGTTTGTTATGCCTGGGAATGCGACGGCTACGGAAACTGCGTTTACGTTTGGTGGTACTGCTAATCACAGAGAACGCATCCAAGGTGGGAAAGCAAGCTCTCAAAAAAGCTTCTTTCCCACCTTTGGTTTTTAAGTGCAGAGGTTCAGAGGCTGGGGGCCGAAGGTTTAGTTAAGAAGACAAGTTGCTTAACTAACCTTTGAGCCTCCGGCCTCTCACCTCTGTTTCTTCCTGCCTGATCTACAAAAGGGAGCAGACATGTCCAATCCTCCGTCTCCGCCTCCGGGCATGACTGCCGGGTTGCCTCCCGGCCCACCACTCGGACAACCGCCTGCCGGGAGCGCACCGCCCGCAGGAGGCACGCCGCCCTCGGGCGCACCACCGCCCGGAATGCGCATGGGAGGAAAACAGGGCATGCCGCCCGGCATGATGAGCGCCCGTCCGTATCTGGGGCGAGCCGTCCGCCTGCTCGGCCGTCACAAAGCGCTAACGGCCGTCACGATGCTGCTCTCTCTGCTGGTCACACTGTGCCCCTTTATCGTCAGCATCGCTTTCTCTTCGATCTTTCAAATTCTAGGGCCGCTCGCCGGGCCAAAGCCGCCGGGTGCTGTTACGAATCAACCGGGCAGCATCTGGGATATGTCCGCGCCTCTGTTCGGCAAGACAGATACCAGCTCGCTTGACGCTTACGGCCTTTCGTGGCTCGCCACACCCCTCACCTTGAAGAATGTGCTGATCGTCTGGGCCAGCGCGCTTGTGCTCTCGCAGCTCTTGAGTTTCCTGCGCGCGTGGGTCGTCGCGCACCTTGAAGCGCGCCTCTTGAGAGGCTTGCAACAGGAAATCTACGATCACCTGCAATCGCTCTCGCTCGATTTTTTTATGGGCGGGCAGACCGGCGCTCTGATGCAGAGAGTATTGTCGGAGGCCGCTGGCGTGCAGCGCCTGCTTACGCAAGTGATGCTCTATCCTTTGATCGACGTGATTGTGCTGGTGATCGTGCTCTCTTACCTGCTGGCCCTGAGCTGGCAGATGACTCTCGTCTCTTTCGTGCTCGCGCCGCTGGTGCTGCTGATGTTTCGCTACACGAGTAAAAAGATGCAGCAGGCCGCGAAGGGGATGGCGATGAGCGGGCGCGAGCTGGGCGCGGAATTGGAAGAGACCATCAGCGGCATCTCCGACATTCAAGTCTTTAACGCGCAGCAAAGAAGAAGCGAGCGCTTCTCGGCGGCCGCGAAAGTTGCCGCCAAGAACTCCGCGATGATGCAGGCGTGGATGGGCTTTAGCAACAGCGGCGCGCAAATCTTTATCGCCGCCAGCACCGCTCTGGTTTTGATCGTAGGCATTATCTATCATCCGACATTCGGACTGACGCTCGCCGCCGTCATCGCGTTCGTGCAGATGACGCCGCAGATGTTCGGCGTCGTCCAGCGTTTGATCGCCACCTACACACAATATCAATCGCAAGTACCGAACGTCGTCGCCACTTATGAGCTGCTGGACACCAAGCCTTCCGTCAAAGAGAAGCCGAATGCAAAGAAGCTCGGAGACATTCACGGCGACATTACATTCGATAACGTGGTCTTCGGCTATTCGCCGACGCAGAAAGTTTTGAATGGTCTTTCTTTCCAGATCAAGGAGGGCGAGACGGTCGCCTTTGTCGGGCCAATCGGCTGCGGCAAATCCACGATCATGAACCTGATGCTGCGCTTTCTTGATCCGGAATCGGGGCGCATCCTTTTGGAAGGCCAGGACATCTCGGACGTGACCTTGAACTCGCTCAGGAATCAGGTCTCCAAGCTCTCGCAGTTTCCCTTCTTTCTCAAGACGACGATTCGCGAGAACGTGCGTTTAGGAAAAGAGGGCGCGACCGACGCCGAAGTCGAAGAGGCTTGCAAACTGGCGCACATCCACGATGTCATCATCGACCCCAAACGCATGCCCAAGGGTTATGACACGGTCGTTGATGTTCAGATACCGTCGGGAGGGCAGAAGCGCCTGATCGCCCTCGCACGCAATCTGCTGCGAAGGCCGGAAGTTCTTCTGCTCGACGAGCCGACGGAGAATCTGGACGCGGATCAGCGCAATCGCCTGATCACGGTCATACGCGAATACGCGCAGCAGCCCGAAAATCGCAAGACGTGTCTGGTCATCAGCCACGACCTGAACTTCGTCGCAGCCGTCTCAGACCGCATCATCGTGCTCAATCAGGGGCGCGTCGCAGACATCGGCACACACGACGAGCTGCTCAAAAAAGAGGGGCTCTACAAGACGCTCTACGAGCTAAAGAACGTCGACCCGGCGCTCCTTCGCACACGCACCGGAGCGGGCGGCCCACAACAGGGCGGCCCACCCACAGGCGCACGCATGCGCGGAGCGCCCCCGCCCGGCATGTCCATGCGGATGTAAGAATCCGGGAAAGACCGGAATAAATTTAAAGCAGAGAAGCGCCGCGCCATGATTTCTCATCAATGCACGGCGCTTCTGCTATAAGGAACTAGATGGTGTTTTGGAAGGATTGCGAAGCGTTGGGTTTTGGGCAGAGCCGTGTTAGTTTAATCAAATATTGAGGTAGAGGTGCAGAGCGATGTCCACTATTGCGACCACACATATTGAGATTGATGATAAGGGCGTAGCCTGGATTGATGATACGAACGTTAAGGTTGTAGAAGTTGTCGTAGATAAACTCGTGCATGGCTCAAGTCCCGAAGAGATGCACTTTCAATATCCTCACCTGTCCTTAGCGCAGATTCATGCGGCCCTCGCTTACTACTACGACCATCAGGCAGAGTTGGAGGCTGAGATCGAACAACGTTGGCGTGAAGCCAATAAACTCGCCGGAAAAATCTCTGATTCATCACTTAGACAAAGGCTGCTGGCGTTAAAGAAAGCTCGACCCGGATGAGCGTCAAACTCTATATGGATGTTCACGTATGCCGTGCCGTGACCACGGGTTTACGCTTACGTGGTGTGGATGTGTTGACGGCGCAAGAGGATAACGCAGGAGAATTAGACGATGCGAGACTTCTTGACCGCGCGACAGAATTAGAACGGGTTCTATTTACGCAGGATGATGACTTGCTGCGTGAAGCCGCGCAAAGGCAGCAAACCGGACAAAGATTTACCGGCACGGGCATCAACTAAATATAACGATTGGTCAATGTATTGATGACTTAGAATTAATCGCACAAGCCACTGACTCTGAAAGCTGGGTGAATCAGGTAGTATATTTGCCTCTGAACTAACAAACACTCTCGGTAAACAGGCTTTCCTCTTTAGCTCAAATCCAATTGACAAAAATTTAGTAAGAGACTTAATTAACCGCCTTCGGGTCTCGCCTTGCCGGCGTCTTCGCCTTTCAGTTGATTCTGTTGGGCGATGGCGTAGAGAATGGTCTTGACCTGAAAGGGCGTGAGGTCTGGATAGGCTTCCATGATGAGCGCGATGATGCCGACGATGTAGGGGCAGGCGAAGCTGTTGCCTGTCAGTTGGCGATAGCCGCCGCCGGGCCAGGTGGTTCTGACCTGCACGCCGGGCGCAACCAGCTCGATCACTTCGCCGTAGCGATAACCGAAGTTGAAGGGGTCGCCGCCCTCGCGTTTGATGACGGAGACGAGCGAGGATGAGAAGATCGAAGGAAAGCTAGGTTGTGGCAGATTGTTGGCGGCGGCGACGACGATGCAGCCTGCATGATAGGCGCGGTCGATCAGATCATGCAGCGGCCCGAAGTAATCCGGCTTCGTCGTCCCCAGAGAGAGATTGATGACCTGCATCTTCTGTTTGATCGCGTAATCCAGGCCCGCCAGAAACATCTCGCCCGACCCGGCGGCGTTCGCGCCCAGCACCTTGATACTGTAAAGCTCTACGTCCGGCGCAACACTGGTGATGATTCCGGCGCAGGCAGTGCCGTGTCCCGCCTGATCGCCCGAAGTTGAAGGGCGAAAATTTATCTTGCCGCCTTCAGGGTATGCTTCGACGGAGCCTTTGACTTTACTGGCAAGCGCAGGATGCTGTGCGTCGACGCCGCTGTCGACGACGGCGACGCGCACACTGCGGCCCGTGCGTCCCTTCCAGATATTGTCCGGCGTAATCGGCGACCATAAATCCGCAAGCATCTTTGCCGCTTCGAGCGCCGCTTCAGACTCCGCCATCCTTAGACTCTCCCTTGAGGCTTAACGCCGCTTCGCCGTCTGACTAAAATCCAAAGTAGCCTGTGCTGGAATAGCCCGTGCTGGCGGCCGCGCGTTTTTCCGTAAAGCGCGCCAGCGCATCCAACAGATCGCGGCACAATTCGCGCTCGGCGTCGCCGCGACTGGCGACATCGCGCAAGGCGACGGCCATCTGCAAAAGGTCTCGATGCTCCGGCGCGGCCTGCATCTCTCTGAGCCACTGGCGAAGGCTAGCGCCGCTTTCTTCTTCCGTGCCCTGCGTGCGCGCGCTCCTTGCAGATTGCTCGAACAGCGTCTCGATCAGACCGGCGGATTCATGCGCGTCGACGAGCGTGGCGATGGCGTCCGCGAAATGCGCTGCCTGATCCATCTCGTCCGGCGTAAAAGGCTTGTAGGGCGGATCGCCTTCGCGATTGACGAATTCCAGCACGCCGACCATCTCGCCCTCAACGCGCAAAGGCGTCGCGAGTATGGTCTGCGTCGAAAAGCCTACGGCGCGGTCTACCTCCGCATAAAAGGTCTGCTCCTGCGCCACGTCTGCGACGGCCATAGGCTGTCCGGAAGAGAAGACGAAACCCGCTATGCCTTTGCCAGGAGGAATACGCATCGTCAGCAGTTTGTCCGCGACCTCGCCGATGGCGACCAGAAAGCGCAGGCCGCCCTCGTTACCGTCACGCACGAGCACGCTCGCCTCGTCCGAGCCCACGGACTGCGCAGCCAGGCGCAGCAGATTCTCAATCGAACGTTTGAGAGGAGAGGTTAGAGAATTAGCGATCTCGACGGCGTTGATGGCCGCGCGCAACTGCGTCTCGAAAGAGTTTGCATCTTTGCCACGGCCTTTGCGGGCTTTCTTCGGGCCGTTTGTATCATCAGGCTTCGTCTCTTTTTTCTTAGCCATAGTCTTTACCCAAGTCCTATAGAGCAAGAGGGGAATGAACGAAGAACGCTTCCTACCCGCGCTGCTCGCTTCGGCTTCTTCACGTTCAGCACCTTCCGCATGTAGACCACGAAGGACAACATCAAAGGGGCTGGGCCAAGTCCGGCCGAAGCCGCGCGCGTCGGCCCGCAGATTGTACAGGATGAAGCCCCCTTTTAGCATCCATCTTGTCAACATATAAAGTCATGGGACAGGAGGAAAGGAGCGCGCCGTCTTGTAAAACTCCTGAGGCGAGCGCACAACCTTGCTCGGCTTGCGCGCATCCGTTACTATGCTGATTGGGCGTCCCTTCGATGATAAAACGGGCCGCTTCACAAAAAGAGCGCCCTTCGGATTGCGGCGCTTTTAAATTCAGTTATCTTTTGCAAGAGGCTTCAAGAGCAGTGAAGAATAGAATTTGGCTTGCCTTTGCGACGCTACTTTTCGTCGCCATCTCGCTTCCGGTCTTCGTCTCGGCACAAAATCAGGGCAGCAGCGCGAGCCCTTCAAAAACTCCGTCCGGCCCGACCACGACCGCGCCCGCACGCCGACCGCGCCCCGGCACTCGCGTGCCGAGCGATGCCACGGCCGGCACAGAGCAGGATTTCGCCGAAGCCCTGACGATCATTCAAGAGAACTATATAGACGGCAACAAGCTGGATTACAACGCCGTCTTTAAGTCTTCGATCATCGGCATGCTGCGCTCCCTTGACCCGCACTCGAACTTCTACGACCGCGAAGAGTTCGACGAGATGAAGACGGATCAGCGCTCAGAGTATTTCGGCATCGGCGCGTCCATCGGCAACCAGCGCAAAGGCGATCAGGCGGAGACCTATATCCTGGCAACTTTCGACGGGTCTCCGGCGGCGCGCGCAGGTCTGGTCTTCGGTGATCGCATCAGTGAAGTCAACGGCGAAAAGATGAGCGGCAGAACTTCTCTGGAAGTGCGCGACCGCATACGCGGCCCGCGCGGGTCGGTCGTCAAGCTGATGATCGAGCGTGCCTCAACGGGGCGCATAGAGCCTGTCGAGATTACGCGCGACGCCGTCGCGCAGCCCTCTATCCCGGACGCATATTTCTTAAGACCCGGCGTCGCCTACATAGACATGACGCACGGCTTTAACTATACGACCGCCGACGAGCTGGAAGATAAGCTGGAAGAGTTGCGCGCGAAGGGCATGTCATCGCTCGTGCTTGATCTGCGCAACAACCCCGGCGGATTCCTTGAACAGGCCGTCCGCGTCGCAAGCAAATTCCTTCAGCGCGGCCAGCTTATTCTGTCCCAGAAGGGGCGTCAGGATCAAAGACCTTACAGGGCCAATAACGACGGGCAGACGGAGACAACGCCGCTCGTCATTCTGGTCAACGGCAACACCGCTTCGGCCTCCGAGATCGTGGCGGGCGCGATGCAGGATCACGACCGCGCGCTGATCGTCGGCGAGACCAGCTTCGGTAAAGGTTTGGTGCAGGGCATCTGGCCGCTCGAATACGGCGCTGGCCTGACGCTGACTTCCGCCAAGTACTACACGCCATCGGGGCGCTTGATTCAGCGCGATTATTCCAACGGCGGGTTTTACGATTATTACACGCGCGGCGGCTCGACGCGGCTCGATCAAAAGGACGAGTCGCAGAAGCCTACAGGCCCTGAGAGTCGCACGGACACCGGACGCGCAGTCTATGGCGGCGGCGGAATCTCGCCGGACGAAGTGGTCAAGCCGCGCACGGTCAGCAATGTGCAGACGCGCCTGCTCAACCCTATGTTCTTCTTTACGCGCGAGCTGGTCAACGGTCGCATCAACGGCTTTGACCAGTACAAGATTCAGCGCGTGATTGATTACAACCGCGATCTTCAGTCGACGGATTTCCCCGTCACAGATGCGGTCTACAAAGCGTTTAAGGATTTCGTGGCGAGCGATCCTGCGTGGAAACCACTCGCGGTGGCGCTTGACCGTAATCGCTCTTTCATAGAGCTGCAACTGCGTTACAACATCATCACGGCAGCCTACGGCAGCGTGAGGGCCGCGCGCGTCTTCGTCGTCACGGACGATCCGCAGGTAGCGCGCGGAGTCGATGCGCTCCCGCGCGCACGCGAGTTGGCAACGAACGCGCAGCGAGCGGCGCGCAAAGAACCGTAAACAGCCGCTCAGGCAAAATCGTCTACGTGATTGCCAAAGGATGATGCTTCACACATGAAGCGTCATCCTTTTACTTTTAATCGCCGCCGGTTTTGCTGTGCGGGCTGTCAACGGGTTTGGATTCGGGCGAGCCCTTCTGGCGAAGAAAGATGGAGAGGACGACCAGCATGCCGACCGAGAGAAACTCGCTCTGCCAGTTCTGGAAAGACTCGAACCAGAAACGCGAAGTCCCCAGATACTGGATGGTGGAAGCGGGCGGCGCGCCGTGTTCAATCTGCTCCTGACTGTAGAGCCGCGCGCCGCCCGCCGCGTGCAGCGCCATCGCGATCAGAAAAAGTAGAAAGAGAGTGAGGCTCAGCGAGTTCTCATAGATTTTGAGGATCAGTCCACCGCTTCTCACAGGCCATGGCGCATCCTTTTTCTTTCGTCCTGATTTCGACGGGTCTGTATCCACGGCCTCTTTCTCATCCAGCTTTTTGGATTCCGGCGAACCCTTCTGATAGAGGAAGGCAGTGAGGAGCACGTACATTCCCATCTGCAAAAACTCGCTCTCCCAGTTCTCGAAAATCGCTTCAATGAAATGACCGCTGCCCAGGTATTCTGCGAAGCCGAGTTGTGCCTGCCGGTGCTGCTCCAGATCGTCATTGTACTCGTGATAGCCGGTGATACTTTGTCCAACCACCGAAAAGATAAACAGGGTGAACATGACGATTGAGAGCCCGTTGTCCCGAAGTATGCGTCGCATTATTTGTCCTCACAGTGATTGATGAAAGCTCCGCTGATTTTTTATCAAGGGGGCTATCTTATTCGGGAGAATGCGCGAGGAGATTTATCGCTTAATCTTTGAGCGCGAACTGCTGAGATTGAGGCTGGGGGTCGTTCGTCTTAGAGATCGCCTGCCGCTTCAGCTCCTCAAAATCCAGCTCCGTGGATGGGCGCGTGTCGGCCTTGAGCACGGTCTTCATCAATTCCAGAGCATGAGCGTTTTCCTCTGCGCGGTTGGAGGCGACGCAGTCCGAGGGGACGACCAGATTAAAGTCGCGCATGTAGGCGTCGTTGGCTGTGAAGAGCACACAGATGTTGCCCGCAAGCCCCGTCAGAATCAGAGTCCTAGCTTGCAGGTATTCGAGCAGCGTGTCGAGCGTGCTTGAAAAAAAGCCTGAGTGTTTAGGCTTGAGGACGAAGTAGTCATCCTCTTCGGGTTTTAAGAGTTGGACCAGCGGCTTTCCGCAGACATCTTCGTCCAGACAATGCTTGAGCAGCTTGCTGAAATCCGATTGCCATTTGCCGAAGTTGTCGTTGACGTAAACGGCAGGGATGCCCGCCTGCCTGGCCTTCTCTTTGAGCGCCGCAATTTTCTCGGCCATCGGCAGCGCATACTTTAAAAGCTGCTCGCCCTCCTCGAACTCAAGATCGTTGATGACATCGATCAACAGGAGGGCCACCTCGGCCTTGTCCGGAACGTTGCCGTGTAAATCCTCGTTTTTCGCCGGCATGTTTCTTCCCCTCGCTCGTTTTTGAATCGTGATACTACTTCGCCGTCTGCCTGTAATTTATGGCTCAGTGTAACATGCTTTGAACTCCAACGGCTTATCCTATGCCGAATCGTCAAAGCCGAGCACGTGTAGATTGAGCCCGGCTCTACCGCTTAAAAATATCCCAGAGCTTTACAGTTTTTGTCTGCACGGATAAGTACAAACAGAGACCGCCGTGACTGGCAAAGCCGGACGGCGGTCTTCGTTTACGCTTGAGCACTGGACTTGAAAAATAAAACGCTAGGCGGTCGCGTCCTTCTCGCGGAGCAGATTAATCACTTCGCGTTTGCCAGTCTCGATGGCCATCGCTAGAGGAGTCCGCCCGTCGTCCATACGCGCGTGCGGGTCTGCGCCGTGCGCGAGCAGCAGCTTGACCATCTCCGCGTGACCGTTGTGCGCCGCCTGGTGCAAAGGAGTCACGCCCGCCTGTTGCTTGGCGTTCGGGTTCGCGCCCTCGGCTAATAAAGCCTCGGCAATCATCGTCTGGCGGCGCGACACGGCCGAATGCAGTGGCGTGACCTGCTGCCTGTTCTTCGACGCGGCGTTGACATCCGCCCCCTTCTCGATCAAAAGGCGTGCGACCGTCCCGCGACAGAAAAAAGAGGCCAGACCGAGCGCCGTAAAACCGTCGTCCGCGTAATGGTTGACCATCTCTGGTTGTTGCCGCAGGATTTCTTTGACGCGCTCTGTGTGACCGACTGCCGCCGCTTCAAAGATGTCCAGCGCAACGGCACGCTCAAGCAAGACTTCTGCGATCTTATCGCGTCCGTAGTATGTGGCAAGCATGATGGCCGAGACTCCCATTTCGTTTCTCGAAGCGGCGAGCGTCGGGTCTGCTTCCAGTAACTCGTTTACTCTGGCGAGGTCGCCCGTTTTGATGGCTTCAATGATGCCACTCTGAGCGCTCATGCTCGTCTCCTTATCAATGAAAAGATTGTCATGCGCGTTTGAGAGGGAAGACGAACGCGCGGGCTTGCGCTTTTCTGCGCGTTCGCCTTCCACAGCTCACTCCTTCGCTCAACGCTTTGAGGCGCGGCGCTTTCTATTTAACTTTCCGTACCGTTGACCTGTTTCTCAAGCTCTGCGAAAGCATTGCGCCATGAGACCTCGAACCACTGTCGCGCCGCTTCCCAATCGGGCGTGCTTCGCCAGCCGGAGTGAATCAGGTGTACGTCCGTCAACGCGCGTCCGCCCGCAGCGGGTATAAAACAGACCACCACATGAGTAAGCGGATCGGCGTCGTTCATAAAGCCCTTGAACTCAGTCGGCCCTTTCCATTCAAAAGAGAGAAATTGATCCGGTTGCAAAGCGGTAATGCGGCAACCGAGCGTGCTATTGTTCTCTCTCAGTGAAGGCTCCCAGAACAGCCAGTACTTTCCTCCCACGTGTGGCTCAACTTCTGCCACGGGGGCGAGCCATGTTTGAAGCAGTTGGCCCACCGTAAAAAGCTCGAAGGCATAATGAGCGTCACAGCGAAGGCGCGCCGTCGTGTGAATGACTTTGTCCGCCTCCCTCTTCGAAGATGCTTCCCTTGCCGTGCTCATCTCGCCTCCGTTTCTGGCTGTAGCACGCCGAAGACATTACCCTCCGTATCCTGGCAGTAGACCAGATGGCCCACGCCTGGGATCAAAGTCTTAGGCACGACCTCCTTGCCGCCATGCTCCGTGATGCGCGCGACGAAGTCGTCGACCGAAGGCACGTCAATTGTGTTGACGTAATTGGTCGCCCCGTCGCGTTTGAATATGCCGCCGTTGATGCCCGGCTGATCGTCAGCGCCGGTGTGGATAAGCCTGTAGTCTCTGGGCCCATCCCACTTCACTATGTTCCAGCCGAAGACCTTAGAATAAAAGTTGCTGGCGCGCTCTGGATCATCCGCGCTCACCTCGAAATGAATTACTCTGGGCATCGCTTTTACCTCCTTTGTCCTAGATGATTCGAGCGAAATTTATTTCGCAGCAGGGTTCATGGATTCGTGCCCGTGAGCAACGCGCCAGGTGTTGCCCTGCTTGACGTAGACGGTTGTCATCTTGGACGTGTAGTTAATGGGTTGGCCCGCCATGCTGCCCGACACGGAACTGTTGTAGGTCAGCACGGCCACATCGCCGTAAACCTGCACGCGCGGGTTGTACATCTGAACATCCGTGTACTTGAACATCTCGGCGTACTGTTCGAACTTTGGCAGAAAGTTAACCTTCGGCTCGCTGTCCAGATACGGGCTCATGGGGCTGAAGTAGGTGGCATCATCTGCCATAAAGTCCGCGAAGAAAGCTTTGTCTTTTCGCTGCCATGCCTCTACGGAAGATTTCTCGCGGGCGATGATCTGAGCGGCAATGGATTGTTGTTCACTTGGCCCGGCAAAAGTTTTGCTCGCAGCGATGAGCCCAAGCCCCAGACCGGACGCGACCAAAAACAGCAGGATCAGGGAGAAACGCTTATTCATAAATCTGCTCCTTTCAATTGTCCGTACGAGTCAAGCGCTTAATGGATGCGCGCGCCGACGGCAATCTAAGAATGCGTCCCCTTACGAAAAGGGAAGCAGAAGCGTTTGGTCGGGAGTCCAAACCGGAGCGAGGATAAAATTTTTAGGAAGCGCGTAACTTTTAAGCACCGCCGCCGAGCTTGATGAGCGAAATGGTCGCGCCCGTCGGATCGCTGATGACGCAAAAGCGACCGACGTTGGGAATATCCATCGGCGGCACTGTGACCTTTCCGCCAAGCTCTTCCGTAAGCTTCGCTTTGGCGTCCACATCGTCGACCGCGACGTACGTGATCCATTGCGAGCGCCCGTTACCGTCACCGCCGCACTCCGCGCCCATCTGATACATGCCGCCAGCCTCTCGACCGCCGGCGACGATCTCGTTGTAGACCATTCCTGCGGCCTTAGACTCTTTGAGCGTCCAGCCTAGAAGCGCTGTATAGAATTTCTTCGCCTCTTCCAGATTGCTTGTCGACAACTCGTTCCAGCAGAAAGTGCCGTTGGCGGGCATGGCGTGGGTTTCATCTTGCGCGGTTGCAGTTTGTTCAGACATAGTTTTCTCCTCAGTAACAAAATTTTGGTTAGAGGTCTCTCGGGCGAGAGACCTGACTTATGCGAGGCGTGCTTGACGGTGCGCGAGGGACAAAAAGAAAGGTGAGCCGGAATTTCACTTCCTGCCCACCTTTCAAAGACAACCCTGCTTGACGTTTATGCGAGGGAAAACCTTATGTGTTCACTGTGATAATTGTTCGGCTCTTAATGCGCTGCGAGCCATTCACTGAAAATCTCCGACTCTTCCTGCTTTCCAGACCAGCGCGCGCGGTTCTTGCCCGTCAAAGCCAAGACCATCGCCTGGTGCTGACCTGCGCGGTCGCCGAGTCGCTCAAAATAGTTGTAGAGACGATCTATCTTCTGCACACTTTCGCGTGCGGCGTCCACCGTCTTGAACGACAAGACGTTGCGAAAGAAGCGCGAGTAAATATTCTGCTCGCGGGCCGTCGTCGTGTAAAGATCGAAGTAACCCGTGATCAGGCCAGCGCCTTGCAGAACCTGCGCGACGTAAGAGGGGCGTGCAGACACCTGGCGCACAATCTGCGCGATGTCCGTCGTGCCGCTCTCGTAAAGGTTGATAATCTGCTCCTTCTTGGAGCGCTGCTCTTCCGACGTGTGGGCCTCGTCTTTACGCTCAGTCACCGAAGAACGGTTTGCGTTCTTCTGCTCCTCTTCCGCGTATTCGAGTTCCAATGTCAGGGGCTTCATCTCCTGGATTATTTCTTCCGTCATCATTTCCTGTTACCTCCCCAGAAAAGTAGTTGGTGAGCGGTGAGCAGTCGAGCCACTTTGAGTCCGACTGCTCTGCCTACCGCCTGCCGCTTACCCTGCGTCCTTAGCTCGCGCGGCGCATCGGGCTCGATGCCGCTTCGTGCTGTAGACCCTTGAGGTGGTCTATAAAGCTGGAGGCGGCGCGCTTCGAAAGCTCATCCGTCTTGCAGCGCAGCACTGTCTGGCACTCTTCCTCGACATCGACCTGAGCCTCGCGCGCCAGCGCGCGGATCATGCCGAGCTGCTTGGGCGTGACGAGGTCTGCCATGGACTTGGCGAGGGGATCGCGCGGGAACTGGCTCTGGGGAGCAGTGCCTTCCTTCTCGATCACTTCCGTTTCGCGCTGGTAAAGCTCGCGTGCGATGCCGAACTTGACGGCGGCGCGCTTCAGAGCGTCGTGCTCTGCCTTCTTGATACCCATCTCGCTCTCGGCCGTGCCAGTGCCCACACCTTCGCGTGTGACACCGTCAATCGTGATGGCTGCTGTGACGGCCACCATGTCGCCGATCTGCGTGACGTTGCGCACGGAGTGCGACCAGGTCGGCGTGATGCGATCAAGAATGTCCGCGACCGTGTGCCACTCGACGTATTCGACCATGTGCATATTGCCGGAACGATCCGTCCAGCCCTCGCGGGTCTTGACGTTGTTCGGGTCAACCTGCTGGCGCAGTGCGCGCAGAGTGTTGGTGAAAGCGAGCGGAACGACCGGCGCGATCACTTCCGCCGTCGCTACCTCTCTGTTGTTTCCGTTCTCCGGCATCTGTGCGATTGCCGTTTTCTCTTTCTGCTTGTTCATGTCTTGCTCCTTCGTGTCTAAGTGTTTCGCGAGCGGACGCACGTTGTAGGTTTCGTCTGTGTTGTCATTATTCACAGTCTCAACCGCCGCAGTTTCATCCTGCTCCCGTTCGGAGCGCACGAGCCGTTCGGCTATCAGGTCAGCCTTTTTGCTCGCACGCTTCTCGGATGCGTTTGTGTTTGTGTTGGGCTCAGCAGTCGCCGTTGTTGCTGCCGTCACTTCTGTCGAAGTTGCGGGCTGCTCTGCGGGCTGCTGTTTGGTGACTGCTTCCGTATTTTTCGCCAGAAGCGAATGCTTGACCGCGAGTATGTGCTCGCAGCGGAACGAGGCGTCAGTGGACGCCTGCTCCTCGTATTCGAGGCAAGAGCAACGAACCTTGCCAGCCTCGTCGCGCCAGACCTCATAGCTGGACTTGCGTCCGCGCAAGGTCGGCGTCGCCACGCGAAAATGATCGCCTTCGCGTGTCACCAAACCCATCGCGGCGATCCCTTGAGCGCGCTTGTCGCGCATGATCGCCTTTTTGTCTGTGGTCGGGGTTGCTACGTTCGCTGACATGGCTCTTCTTCCTCCGAAAATCTTTTAGGCCGCGCGCTCGGCGGGCATCTCACTGACAGCACTGATCGGCTGTTGGGCTTGCGGCTTCTGCTGTGCCGCCTGGCGTTCGTTCAATCGCTGCTCAAGGTCTGCGATGCGCGCTTCGAGCGCTTCCACGCGACGACCCTGGCCGTATACCGTCTTGAACAAACTATCAAATGTTTCCCAGATGTAATCGCTCATCTCGACCTTGTTCCTCATCAACTTTCAACAGGCCTTTTTATCCTGTGTTTCATACGTGAAACAGTGTACCATTGTTCCCCTCTTGTTGCAAGTATAAAACAAAGTCTTGCATCTAAAATTTTCCTGTGATATGTTCAGGGTGTGAAATGGGCGCGGCAGCCCCTTAAGGGGTAAACGAGTCCGCGCCGGAAGGAGGCCTTAAGTGGCACAATCAAAGAACTTAGTAAATACCGGGGAACTGGGCCGGGCGATTCAGCGCAAGCGCCAGGAGCAGGGCTTGAGCCTCAGAGATGTCGCGGATGAAACAGGAGTTTCAGCCTCTACGCTGTCACGCATAGAGAACGGCACGGGTAAGCCCGATGCGGATAATATTGCGCGTCTGACCTCCTGGCTCAACGTGCCTATGGAGCGTATCATGGGCGGTGGGCAGGCCGACGGCGAGGAATCGGCGGTCGTCTATTTCCCGCACGAATCGACGCCGGAGATCGTCGAGGCGCACTTGAGAGCCGACCGCAACCTGACGCCGGACACGGCCAAGGCGCTCTCGGAGTTGTTCCGCGTCGCCTATCAGCAGTTCAGTCATCCGGGCGAGGATACGCGCAAGCGTCGGCGCTAAAGAGCCAAGCGCCATTGTCAAAAGGTGAACTCTTCTCTCCTGACTTGAGAGACGAATGGCCGCGTTGTAATCCAAGCAGCGCGGCCATTCTGGCTGTCACGCGGACGGCCATCCTCCGTGCGCTCAATTAAAAAGTGAAATCCCTTTGAAGGGCAGGTTATAATCCAAGGCGTGAGCGAACAGGTCTTACCCCCGACACAGAAAGGGAGACATTACGAATTGCGCGCCATGGGGTTGCGCGAGTTCGCAGGGCTGCGTCGTGACGACGAGCCGCTGGACCCTTTCGATCTGGCGGACTTCGCACGCCTGATGGTCGTTGACTTCGAGAAGATACAGGGACTCTCACAAGAGACGCGCGAGCATCTGCTCGGCACAGGCTCAGGGGCATGGTCTGGCGGGACGTGCTCGCGACCGCTGCCGAACGGCTGGCGGCTGGTCATCCTCAATCCTAAGCACGGCGTGCAGCGCAACAATGCGACTTTGATGGAAGAGGTCTGCCACGTCTTTCTAGGGCACAAGGCCAATCGACTGCACATCATCGCACAGAACAAGCAGGGTCAAACCGTCTCGCGTGATTACAACGACGATGATGAAGAGGCCGCTTATGCCGTCGGCGCGGCGGCGCTCGTTCCTTTCACAGCGCTCCGTCGCTTCGTGCTCAAGGGGAAAACTTCCAAAGAGATCGCGCAGCATTTCAACGTCAGCCGCGAGCTGGTCGAGTACCGCATGAAGGTGTCGCGTCTGTGGGCAGAGTACAAGACGCGCCATGCCGAAGAACTGCGGCAGCGATATGAGCAGAACAGCAGCTACAATCGCTTTGCTCGCGCCTGAAAGATTCGGACAGAGGCTTTAAACTCTAGCTTTAAAACTTTTCAGCCTGTTCATATCAACCTTCTAAATCTTCTTCTTCCCAGCGCCTTTTATGGAGCAACCGGGCCGAAACATCGAGCGGCTGCGGCGTTTATGCGAAGAGATCAAAAGCCGCGTAGATTATCGCTCCTTTTACCAGCACTATTGTCCGGAAGCGCGCTTCTCCGGCGCGCGTCTTCACGCTCAATGTCCCATCCCCGCACACGAGCACAGCGGCAAAGGCAATCCAAGTCTCTCTGTCGATTTGGCGCGTGGTCTCTTTCACTGCTTCTCGCGCGATGAGGGCGGAGATGCGATACGCTTTTACGAATTGATGCATGGCGCTACGTTTGCGCGTGCCGTCACGGAGTTGGCGCGCGACGTTGGACTGGACGACAGACAGCAGCGCTCTCTGGCCTTTCGCGCCGCGCCGGACACTGTGATTGAGGGCGTGCAGACGCTCCCGCCTCTTGCTTCCGACCGTATGCAGGCGGTGTGCGAGAGCTTTCTGGGTGCTTGCCGCCGCGAGGATCAGGTCGAAGGCATAAGCTATCTGGCGCGTCGAGGGATTGACAAGGAGACGATCAGGCAGATGGGCGTCGTCTACTTTCCGCGACGCGCTTATCGTCGCGTGATGCGGCGTATGCTGGATGAATTTCCTCTTGAAGAGCTACAGCGCAGCGGCCTCTTTAACGCGCGCGCACACCTGACCTTTTATCGCCATCGTTTGCTGTTCCCATTTTTTGTGGAGGGACGCGCAGTCTATTTGCAAGCGCGCACGACCGCTTCTGGTGTCGAGCCGCGCTGGCACAATATGCGCGGCGCAGTCCCTTCGCTCTATAACGCCGATGCATTGGCCGGGCTTGTGAGCGGTAAAATCGTTTATCTGGTGGAGGGCTTTACGGACACTTTGACGCTGCTTGCGCACGGCTTCGCGGCTGTGGGACTGGTGGGCGCAGGGGGATTTAGAGAGGAATGGCTCGCACCGCTGGCGCGTTTTCGCGTCGTCGCCGTCCTAGACGCAGACACTGCGGGCGAGCGCGCCACGACTCGTTACCAGGAGATGTTTCGTGCGCGCGGGATACAACTGGCGCGCCTAGATTTACCTTCTGATGTCAACGATTTCTTTCGCCAGCATCCAGCCGCCGCACTCGAATTTACCTTGATGACAGAAGCGGCGCTGGAAGAGCAGGGATGAAGGAAGAGAAAGGATGAAGATAGAAGGTAGAAGGATGATGGTGAAGGTGAAAGGATGAAAGCGTGGCTATTCAGATTGAATCAATGAACCATTAATGAACCATTAAGGTTTGATTCAATTAACATCGCCGCACTTTCATCCCTCATCCCTCATCCTTCATCCCTTGTTTTTAGTAGGCGACGAACGGGTCTGTGTCGACGCGTTTGACGCGAACGCCGTCAATGGTGCGCGGCAAGGTCGGCTTGCCGCCAGACGTGCGGTCGACGTAGACGACGATGACTGCTTCGTCCGGGTTGTCATCAGCTTGGCCCACGCCGACGCCGATCACTGCCGGACGCGACATCAAATCGTTCTTACGTGACTCCATTGCCTGGGTCGCGCGTTCGGCGGCCTGTTCCGGTAATTCACGCATTTGACCTCCCGCCGATTCGGTCATTGGCTCGACTGTCCCTACTCCGGCAGTCCCGACATTTAGGCCGACAAAGCTGAGAGTCCTGCCGCCGCCAAGAGCCGCGCTGGTCTTGGAGAGAACTTCACCGATGGGATTGCCTATGGTCGTGGTGCTGCTGCCCGCGAAGAGCAGTGCGACCGGCTGGTGATTGCTGTCGTTCGTCACGATCAACGAGCCGGAGTCGCCACCGGCGCTAAAGGTCGAGCTGTTGATGACCACCTGATTGGTATAAGAAACGTTAGTGCCCCTGTTGCTGCCGCACTCGACCGTGTACTTCACGGTGACGCTGCTATTGATTGACGAGATAGTGCCGGTCTGAAAGCCCGTCGTGCGACCGCTCTTGGCGACGCCCAAACCAACCGAAGCATTTCTCACGACACTGCTCGGAATGCCTATGTCTTCGATGAAACCTGTGGGATCCATCATTCCGGTCCTGAGTTGAGCGATGGCCGCATCAACATTCGAGCCGAGCCTTGGCGCGACCGTAAAGTCCGCCACGATGGTGGAAATCTGGCAATTGCTGTCAATCAGACCCGGCTGCGAAATATCATCTCCGGCGACGGCTTTATCTCCAATCGCCAGCACATGGTTATTGCTCAGGATGTAGTTGACGTTGTTGTTATCCTTGACGAGCGCGCCGAGCGTACCGCTACAACAGTAACGCCTGCTGCTGTCCCTCACGTTACCGCCCGAGACGCCAAGATGCAGATTGCGAACACGGTGGTTAGGGCCGTTATCCGCCGAACTCGGTGCGGTCAAGAGGGGTGCACCCACAAGGAACGCCAACACAACCATCACGAGGGCCACGTACTTGAAAATCTTCATGGATATACCTTTCTTTGGTAGGTTATGCTTCATGCACACACGAAGCCTGCTCAACTTGTTCGAGATGGGAACCGGGGCGGGTCGCCGCTCTCTTGTTAGTATATGGGTCGAT
>DATLMN010000247.1:0-14896 GCA_035537255.1 Pyrinomonadaceae bacterium
GAGCAGCGCGTGGACGAAGTGCTCATCTCCAGCTCGCAGTTCTCAGACGAGCGTGTCAAAGAAATCCTGCACGACTGCGAAGAAGAGCACGTCATCTTAAAACGCATGCGCATCAAGATAGAGCAGTTGAGCAGGGAATAAGGAGCAAGCTTTCGCGTTTGGTATTAATGACGGGTTGATTCGGAGATTGGTGTTATGGAAGTAGTTGCTCACCACAGAGGCACAGAGGGCACGGAGGATGCACAGAGAGTTGAATAGCAATCAAACCTCCGTGCCCCCTCTGTGTTCTCTGTGTCTCTGTGGTGAAGCTCAACATACTTGATACTCAATCTCAAATTATCCCGCTAATAAAAAGAGAGAACTTTAGAAACGGGTTTTTAACGAAGTCACCTCGTGAGTCAAATCAAAGCTGATCAATTAAAACTGATAGACGTGAGCGCGCCCATCCTGCGCTTGCTCCTGCTCGTGCCGGTTGCGCTGGCGCTCCTTAGCTCCTGGTACGCTGGGCGGTGGTACGTGGGCGACCTGATCGCGGATTATGCGCCGGGTCTTGAGACGGGCGCGATAGAGACTGCGCAGATGACGACTAATCTTGCGCCCGACGATCCGCTGACATACTGGACGGTCGCCAGTCTGCAAAAGCAGGCGCTTCCGCCCGAGCGCGTACAGGAAACGCTCGCAGGGTTTGAAAAGGCCGTCAGTCTCTCGCCCAACGATTATCGTCTGTGGGTGGATTTGGGTCGCACGCGCGAACAGGCTGGCGACGCGGCGGGCGGCGAACGGGCTCTGCGTCGCGCGACAGAGCTTGCTCCGGCCTATACAGAGCCGCGCTGGTTTCTGGGCAATCTACTCTTAAGAGCGGGCCGCACGGACGAGGCCTTCGTCGAATTGCAGCGCGCGGGCGAAACCGACCCGCGTCTGCGTCCGCAAATCTTTAACATGGCGGGACACGTCTTCGGCCAGGACATACAGGCGATCAGCCGTGCCGTCGGCCACTCCCCTGCGGCGCGCGCAGACCTCGCGGCTTATCTTGTCAGCCAGAATCGCCTGGATGATGCGCTCGGTCAGTGGAATACCTTGAGCGCTGCGGAGAAGTTGGAGCAGAGCGTGACGGGCAAAGCCTTGGTGACGGCCATGATGGGCACAAAGCGTCTTCGCGCAGCCTTCAAGATTTATCAGGATGTTCATCCGCAGGGCTCTACGGGGCTGAAAGAGGAGCAGGTCGCCAACAGCGGTTTCGAGGAGAATATAAATTTCGCTTCGGAGAACCCTTTCGACTGGCACGTGCAGTCCGTGGCGCAGGCGCAGGTCGGAATTGATGAGAGACATCGACGCAGCGGCAATCGCGGACTGCGCATACGCTATCAAGCGCCCAATGCGGTCATCGCCAACAATCTCTCGCAACTGTTGGTGGTCGAGCCTTCGACCGCGTATCGTCTCGAATACTATGTGCGCACCTCTGAACTAGAGAGCGCGGCGATGCCTTTCATCTCCATCCTTGAGGGTGCGGAAGGGACTGTGCTCGCCTCTTCAGCGCCGCTGCCTGTAGGGACAAGCGAATGGCGGCTCGTCTCGATTGATTTTAAAACGACGCCGAAGACCGAAGCGATAGTCATTATCACCAATCGAGAGACCTGTAGCTCGGAAACGGTGTGTCCTATTTTTGGAATAGTCTGGTATGACGACTTCAATCTCCAACGCGGCGGCAGAGCAGCAGCCAGCGCTGGCACAGAGAGTCAAAGAGCAAGCGCCAGCGGCGCTTGAGACAGGCGCGCTGGATGAAGTGGGCCGCACGCTGGCGAGCCGCTTTATCTTTCTGGTCATCTGTGTCGCCATAGTCCTTTCCACCCTTGCCTACGGCACGGTGCATTACTGGTCGCTCGCAGTCTTTCAGGCCAGCGCCGCTCTCATCCTCGTCCTCTGGGTGGTGGACGCGTGGTCCAGCCGAACACTTCGACTGAGCCGCAACGCTTTGCAATGGCCGCTGGTGGGAATGATCCTGATCGGCCTCGTTCAACTTCTGCCTTTGGGCAAAGACCTGGGCGGCGGCCTGATCTCACAGCCCGCCGTCCGAAGCTTATCGCTCGATCCCTACTCGACCCGATTAGTGTTGATACAGGTCACTGCGCTGCTGGTCTATTTCGGCGCGGTGCTCGCCTTTACTGATGGGCCAATACGCCTGCGCCTGCTCGTTCGGACGATCATCATCTTCGGATTCCTGCTTGCCATCCTGGGACTGATTCAATCGTTTACGAGCCCGACGAAACTTCTCTGGCTGCGCGAATTGAAGGAGAGCACGCCGTTTGGGCCCTTTATCAATCGCCACCACTTCGCCGGATACATGGAGCTGACGCTGGCGCTACCATTAGGGCTGTTGTTCTCCGGTGCAATCGAGCGCGACAAACGTTTCATCTACATCTTTGCCGCGTTGATGATGGGCGTGGCGTTGATTATGACCAACTCGCGCGGCGGTATCCTGAGCTTCATCGCCGAGATCGTTTTCCTCGTCGCGATGACGGGCTTTCGTCGCAAGAGCCGAAGCAGCAGCCAGCAAAATGAGACTTCGGGTGCGAGTATCAGGGCGGCTGTGGTGCGCGCCGCTCTAGGGCTGGCACTCCTGCTCTCTATCTTCGCAGGCGTGGTTATGCTCGGCGGCGAGCCTGTGCTCAATCGTTTGATGGGAACCGTCACCTCCGCCGATCCGACGACTGGACGCGCGCACTTCTGGCGAGTCACGCTCGACGTGATACGCAACCATCCGTTGACGGGGACGGGACTGGGCTCATACGGCGTCGCCTATCCGATGTATGACACGCGTGGCGGCGGCCTCAGAGTCGAGCAGGCCCACAACGATTATTTACAGACGCTTTCCGATGCAGGGATTATCGGCGCACTGCTCGGACTCTTTTTTATCGTCACGCTCTTTCGTCTGGGTTTGACGCGCAGCTCCAGCCAGGACACGTTCCGGCGCGGCGTCGCCATCGGCGCTCTCGCAGGATGTTTCGCCGTGCTGGTTCATAGCTTCTTCGATTTCACTTTGCACACGACCTCCAATGCGCTCCTGTTCCTGACGGTTGCGGGTCTGGCGACCATCAATGGGCGCGTCGAGCGCGCGACGGAAGGCGGAGGGCGTCGTCGCCGTCGTCGCCGCACGATGCGACAACCGAAGATCGCACCCGTCATTCCTCCTTCTGCTTCGACACCTCCTGCGACCGAGCGCATAGCGTCGCCGCCCAAGCTGCCCGCGCCGAACCAGCAATGAAAGAGAGGCTGCTTCAATTAATCGTCTGCCCGCTCTGCGGCGGCCCGCTCTCCCTGGAAGTCTTCGAGAGGACGACCGCGAATGAGATCGCTTCGGGCGTCTTAGCGTGCGCGTGCGGCTCTGCTTATGCGATCATCGGCGGCATTCCGCGACTGCTGCCGCCCGCGCTTCAGAGCATGCTCTGGGAGATGCATCCGGATTTTTACAGTATGCACAAAACGCGCCTGCCCGCTGAGTTGTTGCCCAAGGACGCGAATGGCACAAGAGTGCAAAAGGAAGAAGACCGCGCGCTTCGCGCGCAGCGTGATACGGCGCGCAGCTTCGGTTACGAGTGGCAGGCGTTCTCTGAAATGCTGCCCGATTATGAAGCAAACTTTCGCTGGTACTTCGAGCGCTTTAAAAGGGAAGAGCTTGAGGGCGCGCTCGTCCTCGACGCCGGTTGCGGGACGGGACGCCATACTTTCCACATGGCGCAAAGCGGCGCGCGCGAAATCGTCGCGATGGATTTTAGTCAGGCGATAGAGGTCGCGGCCTACAACAATCGCTCGAACCCGAATACGCATTTTGTGCAGGCGGACATTTATCATCCGCCCTTTCGCCCGCGCACCTTCGATCTAGTCTACAGCCTGGGTGTGCTGCATCACCTGCCTGATCCCGAAAAGGGTTTTCGCACTTTGTTGCCACTGCTTCGCGAGGGCGGATTTTTGAACGTCTACCTTTACTGGAATCTTGAGGGCGAGCCGCGCTGGCGGCGCTTGGCGCTCGGCGGCGTGACGCAGGTGCGACGCCTGACGACGAAATTGCCGCACGCGCTGCTCAAAAAATTATCATGGCTGATCGCCGCAGGTTTCGAGGTCGCGCTGGTTACGCCTGCGCGAGTGCTAGATCGTTTTCCGGCGACGCGCCGCATGGCCGACCGTGTGCCACTAGGCCATTACCGCAAATACTCTTTTCGCGTTCTCTACACGGATCAGTTCGACCGCTTCTCCGCGCCGATTGAGAATCGTTACAGCCGCGCGGAAGTCCTGGGATGGTTCGAGCGCGCTGGACTTCTTGACGTGGTGATCCTGGGCGGCGCTGGCTGGCGCGCATCGGGTCGGCGCGCTCGCGTTGAGCAAACCTTTGAAGGAGAAGAACCGGAGGCCGCACACTTGGCTTCCGTTGAAACGAAATGACGAAGAGCCTGCTGGACACGATGCGTAACCGCTCGGATCAAACCATCCTCAAGACGCTGGGTATTGAGATCGACGTGGCCGAAGCCGAACGAGTCGTCCTCTCCATGCAGGTCGACGAGCGACATCACCAGTACACGGGATTGCTGCACGGCGGAGTCTCCGTCGTGCTGGCCGAAACCGCAGCCTCAATCGGCGCGGCGCTCAACACTGATCTGGGCCGCTACACGCCCGTCGGCGTCGAGATCAATGCCAATCACCTGCGCTCCGTCACAAATGGTCGCGTCAAGGCGGAAGCACGTCCCGTCTACAAAGGCCGGCAGATGACCGTCTGGGCCATAGAGATACGCGACGAGCGCGAGCGTCTGGTGTGCGTCTCGCGCTGCACACTGGCCTACAAGCCCGGCAGCGCGCTTGCGCCGGAAGCGTGAAGATCAGACGGGTTTGTTGTATCTTGCTTACTGAAGAACCAGGCTCTCCCAATTGCTCTAAACTTGTGCGGTTAAAATTTTGAAGGCAGATTATGCGAAGTGCATACAAATGTCTGGCGTTGGTCTGTTTCTCTTTAACGAGCCTCAGCATGAGCGCGCCTGCGCAGTCGCCGACGGTTAAATGCCCATCCATCACGGTTGAATGCCCGACTAATATCCTCCAACAGGGCGACCCGTTCATTGTTACGTCGGAGATAGTCGGCTACGATCCAAACTTGAACCCGACTTACAACTGGAGCATCAGTGCGGGAATAATCACCAGCGGGCAGGGAACGCCCTCGATCACGATTGACACGACTGGAACAGTCGGGCAGACAATCACCGCGACGTTAGAGGTCGGAGGTCTTGATTCGACGTGTGCAAACTCAGCGTCTTGCTCGTATGTGGCCTGTCCCGCTCCCGTCAGTCGGCGATTCGATAAATTCGGCGACCTTGCCTTCGCCGACGAAAAGAAACGGCTCGATTACTTTGCCGAGCAGTTAGAGAAGGAGCAGGGCTCGATGGCTTCAATCATCGTCTACGGCAAACAGGGCGCTCGTACACCTGAAGCTCAAGCGCGCGCAGACCGCGCCAAAGAATACTTGGTTAATAAGCGTGCCGTCTCGGCCGAACGTATTACCACCATCGATGGCGGCCTTCGTCCCAGATTGCAGGTCGAGCTTTGGATAACGCCGCAGGGCGGGGCTTTGCCACAGCCCGAAGAGCAGGAACAATAGCGGCAGAATAAACAGGAAGAAGCCTACGCTTGTTTTGGTAGCAACGAACTAAAGGGATGACTATCTCAAACAACGGCGCAACGCCAGAGACGCTGCCAAAGCTTTGCCTTGCCGCCATACGTCAATACGGAAAGGCGGACGCGCTTAATCATAAGCGCGCGGGCGAGTGGATAAATATTTCCGCAGAGACTTTTATCGAGCGCGTGCGCGCCATCGCGCTCGGCCTCGCGGAGCTGGGCATTCGTGCGGGAGACCGCGTGGCGCTGCTCTCCGAGAATCGTCCCGAATGGTCTATCACAGACCTCGCTATCTTGAGCCTCGGCGCGATCAACGTTCCGATCTACACGACGCAGGCCGTCGAACAGGTGCGCTACATTCTTGAAGATTCTGGGGCGCGCATGCTTTTCGTCTCCGGGCGCAAGGTCTTTAAGCACGCGCGCGCCGGAATCGAAAGCGTCGAGCAGCTTGAAAGAATCGTCTTCTTTGAAGCGGAAGCAGCCGACGGCGTGGAGCGCGCGACGACGCTGAGCCTTCTGGAAAGTCGCGGCGCAGAAGCTGACCGTCGCGAGCCGCAAACCTTTGACCGCTTTGTCGAAGCCGTGCATCAAGATGATCTGGCGACCATCATTTATACTTCGGGCACGACGGGCGAGCCCAAAGGCGTCATGCTCACCCACGAGAATTTCGTCTCCAACGTGCTGACCATCACGGCCTCGTTGCCGATCTCGGAGACGGACACGTCGCTCTCCGTGCTGCCGCTCTCGCACATCTTCGAGCGCACGGTCTTTTACGTCTTCTGCTGGAACGGCGTCTCCGTCTATTACGCTGCCTCCTTCGATCAGGTCGGCGAGCACCTGCGCGAAGTGCGCCCCACGATCATGACCGCCGTGCCGCGTCTGTTCGAGAAGGTCTATCATCGCATCGTCAAGAAGGGAACTTCCTCCGGCGGCTGGAAGAGCAAAGTGTTTACGCGCGCTCTCGAAGTGGGCGTGCGCTACGCCGAGCTGAAGGATAAGAACGAGCCCGTCCCGCCGCTGCTTGAGATTCAGCAGATGATCGCGAGCTTCGTGGTCTTCTCGAAGTGGCGCGCAGGTGTGGGTGGGCGCATGCGCTATTTCGTCTCCGGCGGCGCTCCGCTCTCGCCCGCGCTCTCCTACGCTTTTCTAGCGGCGGACATCCCCATCCTTCAGGGCTTCGGGATGACGGAGACCTGTATCGTCTCTGCAAACCGTCCGGACGATAATCGCGTCGGCTCTGTCGGTCTGCCGTTTCCCGGCGTTGACGTGAGGCTCGCAGAAGACGGAGAGATCATGGTGCGTGGGCCAAATGTGATGCGCGGCTACTACAATCACGAGGAGGCGACCGAAGCCGTGATTCATGACGGATGGTTCGCGACAGGCGATGTCGGACGCATGGACGAGCGCGGCCATCTCTACATCACAGACCGTAAGAAAGACCTCTTCAAATTGTCGAACGGCAAATATATCGCCCCGCAACTGGTCGAAAGTCTGATCAAGCAGAGCGAGTTCGTCAATCAGGTCGTCGTCGTCGGCGCTGGCCGCAAGCAGCCCGTCGCGCTCGTCGTGCCAGATTGGGAAGCGCTCACGAGCGCTATGGAAGGCGTCACACAACCCAACGCAGCACGGCGCGCGGAGCTTAGCCTTGACCCGTCGGTCGTCAAGATCGTGCAGCGTGATGTCTCCGCTTTGACCTCTGAGCTAAACGACTACGAGCGCGTGCGCCGCGTCGCGCTCCTGCCCGAAGAGTTTTCCATAGACGGCGGGGAAATGACGCCGACGCTGAAGGTCAAGCGCCGCGTGATAGATGAGAAATACGGCAAGCTCATCGACGGCCTCTACGGCACGACAGAATAGACGGTTTGCCGGAACACCGTTTATCCCATTATTCATAGATGAAAAAACATCTCACCCTGATCATGATCCTGGCGGGCGCTCTCGTTGGCACAGTGACGGGCCTGCTCCTTTTTCGTTCCGAGCTGTTTCGTCCCGCGCCGACGACGCCTCCCGCAGAACCGCTCAAAGAGCTAGCAAAAGCCGCGCCCGGCGCAGAGCCTGCGCACGTCAGAGGCTCGAACGAAGCAATTGTCACCATCGAAGAGTTCGCGGACTTCCAGTGCCCGCCGTGCCGCCGCCTGCATCCGGAGCTAAAACAGATCGAGGCCGAATACGGCTCAAAACTGCGGGTCATCTTTCGCCATCTTCCGCTTTCCATGCACGAGCACGCTGAGGCAGCGGCTCGCGCCTCGGAGGCCGCCGGTCTTCAGAACCGTTTCTGGGAGATGCACGACCTGCTGTTCGAGCGCCAGCGCCAGTGGAGCGAGGCCGGCGACGTGCGCTCCGTTTTCATAGATTATGCGCGCGAGATCGGTCTGGACGTGGAGCGCTTTAAGAAAGATATGGACGGAGCGGAAGTGGGCGCGCGCGTCGACTCAGATAAGAGGCGCGCACAGAGTGTGGAGATCACTGGCACGCCCACGCTCTTTCTCAACGGTCGGGAGATAGCTGCCGAAGAGATGTCTGCCGAAGGGATACGGGCCGCGATCAATGCGGCTCTCAAAGGGAAATAACGGTAAGGGGCGTCTGAAAGGCGATTGCTCTAGTAACGTGTTGGCACAGCTCAAGGCCAGACGAGGATTGACCGGGTGAGGGTTTGATTGGGGCGAACCTGATATAGCTTCGCTTGGAAAGGTCGACCGCTCTCCTTCAAGCGTCTGTCAGCGTCAGGGGCTCTTTATCGTAGGCCGCCTCCGCATAAACCTCCACGCTCTTCAGGTCGCCGTGAAGCAGCGCTTCGGCCAGCAGGCGCAGGTTCAAAGGCATCTCGACGCGCGGGCACTCTTCCCAGCTTGCCGGGTATTCTGTCAGTAATTGAAGCTCTGCCTCGCAGAACTCGCAGATATTAAGATGTGAGGCGACTCTCTCGCGCTGGTGCGCGGAAAGCTCGTCCGAATGATAGCAGAGCAACATCTCGGCGGAAGGGCAGCTTGTTTGTTTACGAAATACGCTCACAAGTGAAGGATACATGGAAATTCCCCTTTAGTGTCCGCAGACCTCTCTGGGCTCAGTGGCCTGAACTCTGGCTCACTCACTCGAAAGCGCCACATACATCGGGCCGCGAGGCTAAGGGGCAAGAGAAAATGATCGCGAGCCAAAACTGTCAAGCCTGAACGGGCGCTTTGCCTGAACAACCAAGATAAATCGCTAATCACCGCCTGTTTCCATAAGTTTGACGCCCACATTGCCCCTTTTTTATTGGGCTTCAGTAAATATTTAGGTTTCGTGTAAAAAGATGTTGCTCGTTTTCCGGTTTGCTGATAACATCTTTTTCGTCAGTTCAGGTGAGCCCCCGCTCCCTGACAACCCCCTTCCAGAATGACGCGCGCCGTTTCTCCTTCGCGTTCATCTGGCGCGACGACTCCGGCAAGGTTCACAAAACATGAGGGTCTGCGGGTAGCAGGCGTGCTCGCTCTACGGAGACGTGAATCAAACTGTTGCTACCGAAGTATCGTGACCTACTCTCCAGATGAATGACCGACACGGCCCGCCTATTCTCCATAGTTAGGATCAAGGTGTAATCCCGAACGCCAAAGCCGTTCGCTCGAACCTGACCATTCCCGTCAGAATTTCCGAACACCAAAGCTGTGAAACCTACTCGTGACAACCCCCCGAAAGGCTCTTCGATGAGCGTGACCAAGGAACAAACGCGCTCTCAGCGCCCACAATTCGAGCGCCAGTCGCGCGCCGGGCAATGGATTGAAAGCCTGCGCTCGTCGGACGTAAGCCGCCTCTGGGCGGAACTGCATCGCATCGTCTGCCATCACCCGCTGGTGCGCGCCTCGCGCAACGCAGGATTGCTGGTCGAAGAGGGTTCGCAAAACACCTACACGGATTTAACGCAGGAATTGTTCGTCCAACTGCTGAGCAAAGCGCGCTTTCAGCACTATCTGGACACGGAGATGACCGACTCCGAGATCGAATGCGAGATCGGGCAGATCGAGCTGACGAATCTCTTAACCTCGGAGCTTCGCAAGCGTCACCCGGAATCCTATCGTCTGGCGCGCCGCATCTCTACACTGATTCAGTCCTCTGCCAATTTTCGCCGCTTCGATACTTCCGGCATGAACGACGAGCCGCATCGTCGGCTGGCCGAACGCGTTTACGGCCTGAGCGAATGGGCCACGGAAAAGCCGCGCCGCGAGCAACACGATCTGGAACAACGCATACGCCTTATTCCTGTGCGCCAGCGCGATACGCGCATGGTCGGCTGCACGGGCGATTCGCAGGTCGTCATCTCTAATCTGGACCTGGAAGACCTGATTATCTCTGTGCTGGACGCGGCGGACGCGCCCGTCGACGTGCGCACGCTGCGATCCCTGGTGATGTCGCGCCTGCCCGTCATGGACATCTACTTAGTGCCGCTCGGCGGAGATGAGAACGAGGACGGCGGCCAGCAGTTCGAGCCCGTCGACGGCTGCGAGAATCCGGAAGAGGGACTCTTGCGCCGCGAGTCAGAGCGCGAGGCCGCAGGCTTTGTCGATCAATTCTTAAGAAATCTGCACGGGACTGTGCGCGGCAAGCTCAAGCAATACAATCGCATGCTGGGCGTGCTGTGGCATTGCTACCTGAGCCCGGATCACTCCACGCAATTGGAAGTGGCCGCTGCGCTCGGCGTCTCGGATTCTCTGGTCTCGGATTACCGCCGCCGCATAGAGCAGGAACTTCGCGCCCTCTCTTTTAACGAGATAGAGGAAGCGCGCCGGTTCGAGCAGGCTTTGCGCGAGCGCGTGCGTGCGCTGGTGCTCGTCGGTGACGAAGAGAGCGTTCCGGTCTAGGGCCCAAGCCTCAATTGCCGGACGGCTTCCTACGGCGTTACACTCGACAAGTCAGATGGCCTCTGGGCTTTACAGGCAAAGGGCTTGGCCGGAAAAGGCTCAAGCCCGTCCGCCAGCGAGCCTTCAGCGCCGTACACGCCCGCAGTGTCGCTCCTAAGCTTTTGCCTTAAGGAGCGCACCTGTTTGGCATAAGCACCTGATCTGACTTCCAACGCGGACGGTGAGGATAGAAGATGGTCAAGGTCTTGCTCGTGTAGCGCCGTCAGCCATCTTGCCTGAGACTTGTTTCCGTTGCCGAGCGCAAAAGGATGGGACGCAACAGTTATTTCAGCGATTACGAACCCGTGACGCGCTCGCGGCGAACCCCTGTGTGGGAAGACGAGACCGAAGGGGCGGACGAGCCCTGGCTGCCTTCAAAAGTTGGCCCGGCCGCAGAAGAAGAGCTTCACAACAGGGCAGAGCAGCAGCCACAGCCTGCGCCGTCGTCCGAGACACCAGCCCTTTCATCGCCAGCCCATTCGTCAAACGCGAAGCCGGAGAGTATCTTCAGGCTCAAGCGCGGGCACGCGCTTAGCTACGCGGGACTGTTTCTCTACACCATCGCCGTCTATTTTCGTCCATACGAGCTGCACCCGTCGCTCGCCTGGTCGATAAACATCTCCTTCTGGTTTGCGATCTTCACGCTGCTCGCTTTCGTTCCGTCACAGATTGCGATGGAAGGGCGACCGACGGTGCGCACACGCGAAGTCGATTGCGTGCTGCTGTTGTGCTTGCTGATACTGATCTCGATACCGCTCGGCATCAGTCCGGGCGAATCCTTCTACACCTTTATCGACGGGTTCGCCAAAGTCGCCATCATGTTCATCGTCATGGTCAACGTGACGCGCACGCGCCTGCGTCTCAACGGCCTGATCTTTTTGGGCCTGGCGGTCGCCTGCATGATGAGCATCTCGCACTTTGAGGACTACTGGACGGGCAACTTCTCCGTGGAGGGTTATCGCGTCGGCAAGATCAATCACGGGATGTTCACGGACCCTGACGACTCTGCTCTTCATCTGGTGACGATGATTCCGCTGGCCGTCGGGCTGATGCTCGGCTCGCGCAACATCTTCAAAAAGATACTGCTGGGCGTCTGCGCTCTGCTGATGATCGGCGGGATGGTCTTTACGTTTTCGCGCGGAGGCTTTCTGGGTTTTATCGCCATCGTCGCCGTGCTCGGCTGGAAATTCGGTCGCCGTAATCGTCTGGCGGTGATGCTGCTCCTGTTCGTCTTTGCCATAGCCTTTGCAGCGCTCGTCCCGGGCCACTACCCAACGCGTATTCTTTCGATCTTCGATCATAGCCTTGACCCCGTGGGCTCTGCCGGTGCGCGCACGGCGCTGCTGCTGCGCTCTATCTACGTCACGCTGACGCACCCGCTCCTTGGCGTTGGTCTTGGCAATTTCCCCATCGTCTCGATTTCGGGCAAGGTGACACACAACGCCTACACGCAGATCGGAGCGGAAGTGGGCATCCCTGCGCTCATCGTCTATGTGTTGATGATGCTCTATGCGCTCAAGCGGCTCGCAGGTATCGAGCGCGAGACGCAAACGGAGAGGCGCGATAACCGTTTTCACAGTCTCTCCATAGCCCTTCAGGCGAGCCTCATCGGCTATATGGTGTCGAGCTTTTTTATCTCCGTCGGCTTTGGCTGGTACGTTTACTATCTGGTCGGCTACGCCGTCTGCCTGCGCCGCCTCTATGAAGCGAGGGCGCAGATCAGTCCTGACGAGAAGAGACAGGAACTCAAACCTGCTGCTTGAAAGCGATGATGAATATCCGGCTGATCTCAGAGATCGTTTTCTGGTCGAGCGCTCTGGCGCTCCTTTACACGTATGTCGGATACCCGCTGCTCTTGTTGATTGTCAGCACTTTGCGTCCGCTCGCCGTCAAGCGCGGCGCAGACAGTGAACTGCCGGAGACGAGCGTCATCATCACGGCCTACAACGAAGAGCGAGACCTGCGGGCCAAGCTTGAAAACACGCTCGCGCTGGATTACCCGGCAGAGAAGCTGGAAGTGATCGTCGCTTCCGATTGCTCTACGGACGGGACGGACGAGATCGTGCGCGAGTACGCAGCGCGCGGAGTGCAGCTTCTACGCCAGCCCGTAAGATTGGGCAAGACGGCGGCACAAAACTCTGCGGTCGCCTCTGCGCGCGGCGAGATTATCCTCTTCTCCGACGCGACGACGCTTTATCAAACGGATGTCCTGCGCGCCATTGTTCCGAGCTTCGCTGATCCGACCATCGGCTGTGTGGCCGGACGCTTGGTCTACGTCGATCCAGCGCAATCGAGCGTCGGCCAGGGCGCGCGTTCCTACTGGGGATACGAAACATTTCTCAAAAGACACGAAAGCCGCGCCTGCTCGCTGATCGGCGCATCCGGCTGCCTGTACGCCGTGCGACGCTCCGCTTATGTGCCGATGTACGACGAAGCGTGCAGCGATTTTCTGATCGCGACGTTGATGGTTCAGCAGGGGCTTCGCGCCGTTTACGAGCCAATGGCCGTGTGTACGGAAGAGACGAACCGGCTCGCGGATAAAGAGCTGCGCATGCGTGTTCGCGTCATTACGCAGACGCTCAACGATCTGTGGCGTCATCGCTCCATGATGAACCCACTGCGCAGCGGCTTTTACGCCGTACAGCTTTTTTCGCACAAGGTGCTGCGCTACCTTGTGCCGGTCTTCCTCGCCATCCTGTTTATTACATCGGCGGTGCTAGCTATAAGCAACGCATTTTACGCCGTGGCCTTTGGCGCACAACTGGCATTCTATTTAGCGGCGGCCTGCGGGTGGGCTTTGGAGCAGACGGGCCGCCGCATCTCTCTTTTAGCCCTGCCGCACTATTTCGTCCTCGCCAACCTCGCTTCGCTGATGGCCTTCTATAAATTCCTGAGCGGCGAGCGCTACGCGCGCTGGGAGCCGATCCGCGAGCCTCTTGCCAATTCGTCCGGCGCGACTACTACAGCGGCGACGACCAGTGCGGCGACCGATAGCCGAAGCGTTGGATAATCAAGAAGTGAACGAAGAGTCTGACAAAGAAAAATCATCTTTGACCGTGCGGGCGGCATGGATGATGTTTGCCAAGACGCTGGCTTTCGTCTTCAGCTTCGCGCTGCCGCTGCTGCTCGTGCGTCGCCTGGATCAGCGCGAGTTCGGTCTCTACAAGCAGGTCTTTCTGTTCGTCAACACGGCCTACGCGCTGCTTCCTCTGGGTGTGGGCATGAGCGCCTTCTACTTTTTGCCGCGCGAGGAAGGAAGGGCCAGACAACAGCAGATCGTCTTTAACATCCTGCTCTTTCACCTCTTTATTTCGGGCGCAGTCCTTCTCTCGCTCGTCCTGCGTCCGCAGATACTCTCCACGCTTTCCAACAGCGCGGAGATGACCTCTTACGCGCCGCTGGTCGGCCTCGTCGTGCTCACCTGGGTCGCATCGTCATCTCTGGAGATGATCGCGATTGCGCGCGGCGAGCTGAAGCTTGCGACCCTGTTTGTCATCAGCGCGCAATTTACGAAAGCGATTTTCCTGCTCGTCGCGGCCGTCCTTTTCGCGACCATCGAATCGCTTCTGTATGCGGCGATTATTCAGGGCGTGTTGCAAACAATCATTCTCGTCATTTACCTGCGCGCACGCTACGGCCAGTTCTGGCACGGCTTCGAGTGGCCTGTGATCGGGATGCAACTGGCTTACGCGCTGCCGCTGGGGTTCGCCTCGGTGCTCTATCGCGCGCTCGTAGAGCTGGATAACTATTTCATCTCCTACAGCTTTGGCCCGGCGGCTTACGCCATCTACGCCGTCGGCTGTTTCGAGCTGCCGCTGCTCGGCCTCTTGAGCGACTCGATAGCATCGGTCATGATTCCGCGCGTCAGTTTGTTGCAAAAGGCAGGAGACCGCCGCGAGATAGCAGAGCTGGTCGCGCGCATGATGCGCAAGCTCTCTGCCGTGCTGTTGCCCTTCTACGCATTTTTAATCGTCATGGGGCGCGAGTTTATTTTAGTCCTCTTCACAGCGCAGTACCTGGAAAGTTGGCCCATCTTCGCCATCAACCTGACGCTCGTCCCACTGGCGATCATCACCAGCGCCTACGATCCTGTGATACGCGCCTTCGCAGAGCATAAGTACTTTCTGCTTCGGCTGCGCGGCGTGCTGCTCTTGCTGTTCATCGCCGCTCTCTGGTTCGGGCTGACGCGTTTCGGTCTGACGGGTGCTGTGGTTTCTATGGTCAGCGTCAACGTCATAGACCGCCTGGTGACGGCGCGCAAGGTGAAAAATATTTTGGGCGTGACGCGCAAAGACCTGCCGTTGCTCAAGGATGTCGGCAAACTTGCGGTGGCGGCTGCCAGTGCTGGTCTCGCGACGGCGCTG
>DATLMN010000248.1:0-39490 GCA_035537255.1 Pyrinomonadaceae bacterium
TGGCTTCGGCGCAAGGTAACTACGATCCGTGGGGTCGTGACCGAGATTACCGCCGCAATGACGGCTATTACAATCGCTCGCTGCGCGACGCCATCAGGCGCGTCAGCGACCGCAGCGATGACTTCAAAGATCATCTGGACAGCGCGCTTGACCGCAGCCGCATTGATGACACGCGGCGCGAAGACCGCATCAACGACATCGCGAGAGAGTTCGAGAGGGCGGCCAACCGCTTAAAGGATCGCTTTAACGACGGACGCGACCTTAATCGCAGCGCGGGTGAAGCACGCCGCCTCTTGGACATCGGCGCACGCATAGACCAGTTCATGTCGCGCAATCGTGTGGGCGGGCGCGCCGTTTCAGACTGGGCGCAGATTCGTCAGGACTTGCGCGTCATCAGTAACGCTTACAGATACAACGGCGTCTATAACGACCCGTACTATCGCAACGGACGCAACGACGATTACTACGACAATGACGTTTTTCGCCGTCGCGAGGAAGAGCGTCGTCGTGAGGAAGAGCAGCGTCGCCGTCAGAGAAGCCGTATCGGCGATATTCTTAGAAACATTCCCTAACTAAGAGCGGTACGCGCAGAAGTAGGTTCGGGCCTGCCGTAACCGTTCAAAGGCTCTACAGAGTTGCACGCGCAACTCTGTAGAGCTTTCGCTTTTTACGCCTACAGATGGGAAAATAAGCGTATGGCAGGCACGCTCTATCTGGTGGCAACACCCATCGGCAACCTGGAAGACATCACGCAGCGCGCTCTTCATGCGCTGGCCGCAGTTGAAGTGATCGCCTGCGAAGACACGCGCCGCACGCGCATACTGCTGGATCATTACGGCATCAAGGCAAAGCTCACTAGCTATCACGAGCACAACGAGCGTGAGCGCGCACGCGAGCTGAGTGCGTTGCTCGTGGAGGGAAGCGACGTGGCGCTGGTCTCGGACGCGGGCACGCCGGGCATCAGCGACCCCGGCTTTCGTCTCGTGCAGGAAGCAATCGCGCGCGGGGCGCGCGTTGTTCCCTTGCCTGGGCCAACCGCCCTGATCTCGGCGCTTATCGCTTCGGGCCTCCCGACAGACCAGTTCTTCTTCGGAGGCTTTCTGCCCGCGCGCTCGACACAGCGGCGCGCGCGTCTACAGGAGGTGCGCGCTATTCCTGCGACGCTTATCTTTTATGAGACGCCGCATCGCATACACGCGGCGCTCCTCGATGCGCGCGAAATCCTGGGCGAGCGCGAGGCCGTGGTTGTACGTGAGCTGACGAAGATTCACGAAGAGATTTTGCGCGGTCGTCTTTCCGAGCTGGCGCAGCATTTCGATGCTCCTGACACGGCGCGCGGCGAGATGGTGCTCTTGATAGACCGCCATCAGGTGAGCGAAGAATTGTCCGGGATGGCTGCGACCGTGGATGTGGCCGCGCGCGTGGCGGCGCTCGAAGCAGAGGGCTTGGGCGCGCGCGACGCGCTCAAGCGTGCGGCGCGTGAGCTGGGTCTGAGCCGTTCAGAAGCTTATCGTCGGCTGACCGCAGACCGAGCGCGATTAAAGCAAACTTGAATTGGCCCACGCGCCGTTTGACGAGTTGCAGATAAGAGCAAGAGAGAAAGCAGAAGAAAGCCCCGAAGGAGCGAGCGCGTAGTGTAGCTCCTTCGGGGCTTAATGCTTAGGTTGTCTTGCTTCTCTCTCTAAAACCCGCTGTCCTTAATAACCTGTGGCGAGAGAGGCTTGTCGACGCGCGGACGTGTCGGAGCGTTGGCCAGTTCCAGCAGCGTGACGCAGATGGTGCGCGTGACTCTTTCCATCTTCTGGTAATCGATCTTGTCCGGCGAATCGCCCAGCTTATGATAGTCCTCGTGCTCGCCGTCGAAGTAGAAGATGATAGGAATTCCTTTGCGCGCGTAGTTGAAATGATCTGAGCGGAAGAAGAAACGGTTCGGGTCTGCCGGATTATCATAAAGATAATTGAACGACAGGTTGAGATAAGATTTGTTGACCGCTTCGCTCAGTTGGCCCAGCTCCGTGCTCATCATCTTCGAGCCGATGACGTAAATCTCGTCCGGCCCACTGAGCGAGCGATTGGCAGGCGCGGCGTCGCCTGTGCGCTTGCTTCGCCCGATCATATCTATGTTGAGCTGGGCGATGATAGAGCTTAGCGGGACGGTCGGGTATTCCGTAAAATACTGCGAGCCCCAGAGCCCCTTCTCTTCGCCCGCATGCCAGACAAAGAGGATGGAGCGTTTGGGGCGTTGCGGCGCGCGAGCGAGCGCCTCTGCCATCGCGAGCACGGCAACCGTGCCCGATCCGTCGTCATCCGCGCCGTTAAAGATTTTATCGCCGGGCGCTTGACCTAAGCGCACTCCGACATGATCGTAATGCGCGCCGACCGCGACGTACTCATTCTTCAGCACAGGGTCGCTGCCTTCCAAGATGCCGAGGACGTTCTGCGTCTGCGTCTCTTCATAAGAGTTGACGACGTTTATCATCAAGCGCTTTTGTGGACTCAGTTCAAAGGATTCTCCGGGATCGCCTGCTTCACGACGGCGACTGATCTCTGCCGCGTCGACCTTTTCTCCCTCGAAGATGGTTTTGATCAAGCCGGGCGAGGCCGTGATCATGGGCATCTGCGGCGTCGCCGGCGGCTCGAACCTGGTAACTGTAAATGAGCCGCGCTGTTCCAGCACGACCTTTCGCGCCGTCAAGGTACTGAGGACTCTGGAATCCGGAATGATAATCGCGCCCTTCGCGCCGTGCTTCCAGGCGTATTCCATAGGCGTGTCCCAATTCACGCCCTGCCCGCCCGCGAGATCATTCAGACTCACGCCCTTCGGCAAGCCTCCGCCGTAAAAGACTATGATCTTGTCCTTGATATTGACGCCGCGATAGGCGTCTATGTCCTTATTCTTGATGACCCAGCCGTGGCCTACATAGACGAGTTGGCCCACGGCCTCGCCCGGATTCGCTGCGGCGTAAAAGTCTTCGCCGTAGTTGAGGCGTCTGCCGTTCAATTCGGCCTGAGTTTTTGCGGGATCAAACTTGCTGCGTCGCAGATCAATCTTTTGAAAATATGTGCCGTTGTCACCGGCGGGTTTTAGTCCCCAGCGCGACAAATTCATCGCGAGAAACTTCGCCACAGTGTCTAGCCCGCGCGAAGGCGTATCGCGCCCCTCCATCTCGTCCGAAGCGACGAAGTATAGATAATCGCGCAACTGCGCCGCAGTAATCTGCTCTGCGCTCCGACGCGACGGCGCGGAAACCGTCACGCTTCTAAAGCTCGTGACGTTCTGCTGCGCGTAAGAGGTTGGAAGCGCCGACGCAACTACGGCCACGGCGAGCAACCAGCTAACAAAAAATCTTCGTATGCCTTGTTTCATAATGCCTGTTCTATTGAAACTCCATCTTCTATTGATTGTGTGACTTTGATGATGACCGATTTGCCCCGGTTCGCCAAGCCGCGACGGGGCATTTTGAGAAGGCGCAGAAAGAATTTAACAGGATGGACAGGATAAAGAAGAAGGGATGAGGGCGGAGGGATGAGGGATGAATAAAAGCATTCAATCTCTTGAAGCCTTCCTTTCATCCCTCCGCCCTCATCCTTCATCCCTTGATTTTATCCTGTCCATCCTGTTTGAATCCATCTTTAACGGCTTGGCTATTCCATTGGAACTCTTAGTAGCCGACAGAGGGAAGATAGCAGCCCTGCGGCTGTTGATATTGGCCCATCGCCATCAGCGTCATAGGCTTGATGATGCGCAATCCGTGATTCAAGCACCAGCGGAAGAGGGCGGCCTGTCTGGTCGGAAGGATAAAGGACAAAGGCTCTGCGCTCGCGAGGCTCGCGCCTGTTAGCAGAGCCTGCATGTCTTCCTCACTCTCACTGAGGGCGTGATTGAGCGCCCAGAAAGTCAAAGCCGAGCCGTAGGCCGTCAGGCGTCCATCGCGCAAAGCAACGAAAGGGGTCAACATAGGAGGCGTGTTCTTTAACTCATTCGTGCGCTCGAAGCCATGTACTCTGCGGCACAACTCCGTGCAGGCGGCGTAATCTTCATCTCTCAAGGGGCGCACCTCGAAGCCCTGCGCAACTTTTCCCTCAAGGCGTCCCTCGATTATGACGACCGGTTCTTTAACGTCGAATCCGAGCGAAGCATAAAGCGAGAGCGAGGTCGTATTGAACGTGTCCTGCAAGAGCCTGACGCCTACGGCGTCCCGGCCGCGTTCGATGACGGCCTGCATCAGACGGCGGCCAACGCCGTGTCCCTGAAATCGCGGATTGATGGTAATGGGCCCAACGGCGCGTATCGGATCAAACTCCCAGAGAAAATTTGAGCCGACGATCTCGCCGTCGCTCTCTGCAACGACGCCGTAGACCATTTCGCTCTCGATAAAGGATTGAACAAGCTCCGTGGCGATCTCCGCCGAGGCGAAGTCGGGTCTAAAGTGATGACGCTCTGCGATGCCTTTGAAGGCTTCGAAGACGATGCGGCCACAGGCGGGCGCATCCGTTTGCGTTGCCGGACGAAGTTGTATCTCCATGCTGTGTGCCTTTCTCAGTCGAGCTTGCTTCAGACATGCTGGACGGCCTGCAAGAGTCTGTTGAGTGAATCCTTGGCGTCGCCGTAGAGCATCGCCGTCGCGGGCTTAAAAAAGAGCGGATTCTCCAGACCGGAAAAGCCTCTGCCCTTGCCGCGCTTGAGCACGACGACGGAATGTGCGCGGTCGACTTCAAGGATCGGCATGCCTGCAATCGGGCTCTGCGGATTATCGCGCGCGTCCGGGTTGACGACATCGTTTGCGCCGATAACGACAGCCACATCCGTCGAAGGAAACTCCGGATTGATCTGCTCCAACTCGTACAGCGCCGAATAGGGCACGTTCGCTTCGGCCAGCAGCACGTTCATGTGGCCAGGCATACGGCCCGCCACAGGATGAATCGCGTACTTCACAGACACGCCCTTCGCTTCGAGGATGTTCGCCAGCTCCCTGACGGCGTGCTGTGCCTGAGCAGTCGCCATGCCGTAGCCCGGCACGAAGACGACCTGCTTGGCATAAGCGAGTTGCACAGCGACATCTTCCAAGCTGATCTCGCGCATAGTGCCCTGCTCGCCGTCTGCGCCAGCGCCGCCGCTCTCGCTGCCGAATGCGCCGAAGAGCACGTTCGTCATAGAGCGATTCATCGCGCGGCACATCAACACCGACAGAATGAAACCAGAAAATCCGTCGAGCGTGCCCGCGATGATCAGCACATTATTCGAGATGGCGAAGCCCGTCGCAGCAGCCGCCAGTCCGGCATAAGAGTTAAGCAGAGACATGACGACGGGCATGTCTGCCGCGCCGATTGGCATCACCAACAACACGCCGAAGACGAACGCCAGCCCTGTCATGACATAAAAGGCGACGCTCGCCGTGGGCTCGAAGATCAGATAGATAAAGAGCCCCACGGTCGTCGTCATCCAGAGCAGGTTAAAGACGTTCTGTCCCCTGTAGGTCACAGGCGTTCCGCGCACCAGGCCCTGCAACTTGACGAAGGCGATCAGACTGCCCGTGGTGGTAAGCGCTCCGAGCATGACCTCGAACCCGATGGCCGTCATCTTGAAATGACCAAGCTCTGCGCCGTGACGGTAATACTCCGAGATACCGACGAGTGCTGCGGCGAACGCGCCGAAGGCGTGCGAGAGCGCAGTCCGTTGCGGCATCGCAGTCATAGGCACCCAGTAAGCCATCGCCGCCCCGATGCCGCCGCCGATTACAAGCCCCACAATAATCCATTCGTAACTGATAATGTCTTTATGCAGCAGCGTGCCGATGATCGCCATCAGCATACCCAGTTCCGCCATGTGCATGCCGCGCTTGGCAGACTCCGGATGGCTCATGCCCTTCAGGCCGAGGATAAAAAGGATTGAAGCGAGCAGGTAGGTGAACTCGATGAAGTAATTGGTCATCGCTTCTCTTTCTCACCGTCCTTTGCCGCCAGCTCTTTGACCTCTTTGGCCGGAACGACTTTTCGCTTAAACATTCTGAGCATCCGATCCGTGATCATAAATCCGCCGACGACGTTGATCGTCGCGCAGGTCACGGCCGTAAATCCCAGGATCGTGCTGATGCGGTTGTACTGCGCCCCGGCGGTGACAATCGAGCCAACCAGCGAGATGCCCGAGATAGCATTCGTCGCAGACATCAAGGGCGTGTGCAGGAGCGGCGGCACGCGCGAGATCACCTGATAGCCTAGAAACGCCGCCAGCGCAAAGACGTACAGCGCAGGGATCAGCGTCTCCGCAGTAAAGGATGTGTCAGAAGCGAGCAGGATGGCTAAGTCCATAAAATATTTCTCCGTTGACGGGCTTCCCCTTTTGACTTCACTTAAAAATCCGGCCAGCGCTTTAGCTTCTGTATCGCCGGAGGCTTTTGAATCGCTTACGCCTTGAGCATCCTTGTCACTTGCTGCTGGTGACTGTTTCCAGCGCGGCGGCGACGCGGCTATTGACGTACGCGCCCTGGTGCGTCACGCAGGATGGGCCAATCACGTCGTCCGTCATGTCAAGGTTTAATTCTCCGTCCCTGATGAGCAGATTAAGAAAGGCCGCGACGTTGCGCGAGTAGAGCTGGCTCGCGTGAACAGGGATGGTCGCGGCCAGATTGAGCGGGGACATGATGGTCACGCCCTCTCGCTCAAAGGTTTCGCCGGGGATGCTCAGCGCACAGTTACCGCCCGATGCGCCCGAGAGATCGACGATGATCGAGCCGCGCTTCATGCCATTAACAGCCTCTTCCGTGACGAGCAGAGGCGCAGGACGGCCCGGCACTTGCGCCGACGTGATGATGACATCAGCCGTTCGCGCATGTTTGGCGATCAGCTCGCGGCCTCGCGCCATAGCCTCCTCCGTCAACTCCCTGGCGTAGCCGCCTGCGTCCTCCGTTTGAATCCCGCCGAGGTCTACTTCCAGGAAGGTCGCGCCGAGAGAGCGCACCTGTTCACCGGCGGCGGCGCGTACATCATAGCCCTCCACGACTGCTCCCAGCCGACGCGCTGTAGCAATCGCCTGAAGCCCCGCCACGCCAGCGCCCAGCACCAGCACGCGCGCCGGAGCGACCGTGCCCGCCGCCGTCATCAGCATAGGAAACATGCGCGGCAGACCTTCGGCGGCGATCAGCACCGCCTTGTAACCCACCACGGTCGCCATTGAAGAGAGCGCGTCCATCGCCTGCGCGCGCGTCGTGCGCGGAATCAGTTCCATCGCGAAAGCAGTGGTCTTCTGTTCTATCAGCGGTTCAAGCTCTGCGGGCTCGTCCAGTGGGCGCAGGAATCCTATGAGGACAGCGCCGCTTTTAAGAGCGCGCAAATCTTCACCCGCAGGGCGATTGACCGCGACCAGCACATCCGCCGATACGAGCAGCGTGACGCGATCCGCTGAAACCTCTGCGCCCGCCGCTCTGTAGTCTTCGTCCAGCGCGCCTGCGCCTAAGCCAGCGCCGCTCTCTACCGCCACAGACGCTTTTGATGCGACCAGTTTTTTGACCGCGTCCGGAACTAATCCGACGCGCGCCTCGCCCGCCTGGCGTTCAAGCAACACCGCAATCCGCATTCTCTTCTCCTTAACGTTAAACCACCGAAGTCAAACCCATCAGTTCTTGAGCGAAAGATAGCATAACGTTGCTCCGTCCATCTCAAAACATATTCTATAATCGGAAGGCTCACTGATCAAAAACTCCGTCATTATTGTTCTCTGAGATGGCCGTTGAGTGATACAGGCGCGCTTGCCAAGTCAGTGTGTCGGATTCTATAATTCGATTTCATTTGTGGCGCTATGGTGTAGTTGGTTAACACGCCGCCCTCTCAAGGCGGAGACCACGGGTTCGAGCCCCGTTAGCGCTGCCTTCTTCTTCTCACCTCCCAAATTATTAGTTATGCGCGATAGTAATGCTCGTAAGAGCGCCTTTTTAGGTATCCCTCATGGTACAGCCATCCACCGTCTACGAAAGATGATTCTGTTTGGTCTCCTGCAAAAACATGGAGAGAATGTTTGCTTCAAATGTCTGGAAAAAATTGATGATATTAAGGAGCTAAGCATCGAGCACAAACAACCTTGGGAGGGTATCAGCATTGAGCTTTTCTGGTCTTTAGATAATATCGCCTTCTCACACTTGCGTTGTAACCGGCCACATCGTTACGTGAGCGGTGGGCCGAGTAAACGTAAGGTCGGGCCTGAAGGTACGGCATGGTGTGTTAAGTGCCAGGCCTTTCTCCCGACCGCCGAATTTAGTCGGAACAAGACGCGCTGGAATGGGCTGCAATCCTGGTGTAACGGGTGTTTGAAGAATCATCCGAGATAGTAAGCGCTGGCGCGCGCCTTCGGGATGGTTTAAATGAGTGTTAATTCGCCGTCCTTTCCTTGACATTCAAGGCGTGTGTCTGTAAATTGCGCTTTCTGTTTTGTCGTCGTCCCTGCCCTCGTATCATTGGGTAAACAATTCTGGCCTCAGGTAGAAATTCAGTCTCGAACGGTAGCGTCGCCAAAGGTGTGCTGTGTCACACCGCTCCGCTAAAAGCTGTCTCTCTTCCTTAAAACTTTGTGAAGCAGCTCTGAAATCTGCTGGTGTTTCACTCTTTATATAAACAAAAGCGCGTTCCAAGCCTCAAAGCATTTCACAAGACCAAAAGGTTCGCCGAAGGATCACTAGAGGAAACACCATGTCTGAGTCCCCCTGAAACGTATCGGACTGCGAACGCACAGTCGGATACCTGACCGAAGGCGTTTGAGAGTGCGCTCTCTTGGCTGCGCTTTGAATCACGATAGAGCGTTTTTCCTTAAGAGGGAAACGCCCACCGCTACCTAACATTTATTTAGCTGAAAGGATCCGCTCACATGTCCCGATTATCGCAACGCAGACGATCAGTTCCCTCCTCTCGCCGCGCATCGCTGGCCGTCCTGGTGGCCGCGTTTCTCTTTATTCAATCGATCTCTTTTTTCCTCCCGGCTTTTATTCCGACCACGTACGCCGACACAGGCGCTGGCAGCATCTCGCTCAGCGCCCTTAACGTACCCGTCCCGACGGAGACTTTCAACTCGCTTGCCATTGCGGGGACGACGAACGCGGCGCTTCCCAACGGCTGGTACATCATAGAGTCTGGCGGAGGCACGCGCGATAACGATCTGTACGGCGCGGACAACGGGGGCAGCGGCACGGGCGATATTTACAGCTACGGCTCGGCCGGGCCGCCCGTCAGTACAGAGCGCGCGCTGGGTGGTCTTCGCAGCGGAACGCTCGTTCCTTTCTTCGGCGCGAAGTACACGAACAATACCGGCTCGACCATCACTTCGCTGGACATCAGCTACACTGGCGAGGAGTGGCGACTGGGTGCGGCGGGACGCACAGACCGGATCGATTTTCAGATCAGCACCAATGCTTCAGACCTGACGACTGGCACGTATACGGACGTTGATGCCCTGGACTTCACGACGCCGAATACGGCCACGCCGATCAACGCGAAGGACGGCAACCTCGCCGCCAACCGCACAAACATCTCTTCGACCATCACAGCACTGAGCATCCCCCCTGGTGCGACCTTCTTTATCCGCTGGATCGACGCCGATCCTTCGGGCGCTGACGACGGGCTGGCAGTGGACGATTTTTCGATCACGCCGCATGGAGGCGTCGTTCAGCCCACCATCTCTATCAACGACGTGACGCTGGCCGAAGGCGACAGTGGCACGACAGCCTTTACGTTCAACGTGAGTTTGAATGCACCCGCAGGGGCCGGCGGCGTGACCTTCGACATCGCCACCGCCGACAACACGGCGAAAGACGGTGTGCCCCCGAGCGAAGACAGTGATTACGTGGCAAAAGCCCTGACGGGCCAGACCATTCCGCAGAATAGTCAAAACTACAGCTTTACCGTCGATGTCAAAGGCGACACGGCCGTTGAGCCGAACGAGAGCTTTTTCGTCAACATAACGAACGTCTCCGGCGCGCTCACAGGCGATGTTCAGGGACAGGGCACGATTACAAATGACGACGTGACGCTGACGGGCATCTGCCAGATTCAGGGCACAGGCACGGCCTCTTTGTTCGACGGCCAGAGCGTGACCACGCGCGGCATCGTGACCGGCATCAAGCTGGGATCGAGCGGCGGCTTCTATATTCAGGACGACGCCTGCGACACAAACCCTGAGACTTCCAACGGCGTCTTCGTCTTTACCGGAAACAGCCTGCCCGCCGCCGCAGTCATCGGCAATCGCGTACAGGTCTCAGGCACTGTCGACGAGTTCACCTTCAACACAGACCCGAGCAGCCCGCCGATTACGGAAATCTCCGGCCCGCTGTCCGTGAGCGTGTTGGCCGTAGCGCCACCGACACCAGTACTGCCCGCGCCCATCGTGCTCACCGCTGCCGAGACGACCGCTCCTTCGGAGACGACCAACCCGCTCGACACGCTCGAAGAGTACGAGGGCATGCGCGTCACCGTTCCTTCCATGACGGTCGTCGCTCCGACGGATGGAAGCATCACAGAACCGAGCGCGACGGTCTCTTCAACGGGCGTCTTCTTCGGCGTCGTCACGGGCGTAGCGCGTCCCTTCCGCGAGGCGGGCATCAATATCTCCAACCCGCTTCCGGCCGGCGCGCCCGCGAACGTCCCGCGCTTTGACGAGAACCCTGAAAGGATTCGCGTTGACAGTGACGGACAGCCGGGCACTGCGAAGATAGACGTTGCCGCCGGGACGATCATCACGAACGTCACGGGGCCGCTAGATTATAGTTTCCGCACCTACACGATTCTGCCGGACGCTGCGACACCGCCCGTGGTCGGGCCGCAGCCTGGGCCAACGCCTGCGCCCCTGGCGACGGCTGATGAATTTACGGTCGCCTCCTTCAACATGGAGCGCTTCTTCGATACGGTCAACGACGGCCTCGTAGTCAATCCCAACGGGTCGACGACCGATACGCTCAGCGATCCGGTCTTGACCGCCACGGCCTTCAATAAGCGGCTGAACAAGGCCTCGCTGATCATCCGCACGATTCAGCAACTGCCGGACGTGATCGGCGTGGAGGAGGTAGAGAATCTGACGACGCTGCAAGCCATCGCCAGTCGAGTCAATAGCGATACCTTGGCCGCGACCGGCACAGACCCGCAGTACGTCGCTTACCTTGTAGAAGGCAACGACCCCGGCGGTATAGATGTCGGCTTCCTCGTCAAGTCTTCGCGCATCAACGTGGTTAATGTCACGCAGTTCGGCAAGACCACGACCTACGTTGATCCGAATGACGGCTCGATAGATACACTCAACGACCGTCCGCCGCTCGTCTTAGAAGCGACGGTGGCACGACCCGGCGGAGGCACGCTGCCCTTCACCGTGATCGTCAATCACCTGCGCTCTCTGAACGACATGGACGATGAGACGCCCTCCGGTATCGGGACAGTCGGAGCACGTATTCGCGCCAAGCGCCGCGCGCAGGCCGAATACCTCGCCAACCTGATTCAGCAGCGCCAGTTGGCCGACCCGACGGAGAAGATCATCTCTGTGGGCGACTACAACGCCTTCCACGTCAACGACGGTTACGTCGATATGATTGGCACGATCAAGGGAACGCCGACGCCTGCGGATCAGGTCCTGCTCGCGTCTCCGGACCTTGTCGAGCCGAATCTGACCGATCTTGTTGATACGCTTCCGGCGGATCAGCGTTACTCGTACACCTTCGACGGCAATGCGCAGGTGCTCGATCACATCCTCGTTAACGACGATGCGCTCGCTTCACTTGCGCGCTTCGCTTACGCGCGCTTCGACGCAGACTTCCCCGTAATTTATTACGCGGACGGGACGCGCCCGGAGCGAATCTCAGACCACGATTCGCCGATAGCCTATTTCGGTATCCCGCCGGTCGTGGCCGACCTGTCGATTACGAAGACAGCATCGCCGGACGTGGTCGTCACGGGTTCGGATGTGACTTACACAATCGTCGTCACCAACAACGGTACGGACGATGCGACGAACGTTACGGTCACGGATAACCTCCCTTCAGGAACGACTTTCGTCAACTGCTCTTCGACGGGCGCTGGCATCTGCGGCGGCGCGGGTAATAATCGCACCGTCACATTCGCCACGCTCGCGGCCAACACGAGCGAGACCATTACGCTCACGGCCACGCTTGACTGTTCACTGGCCGACGGCGCGACCGTTTCCAACACGGCGACGGTCAACTCTTCGACCACGGACACGAATCTGGACAACAACTCTGACGAGGATTCCGTCCAGACCTCTAACCCTGCGCCTGAGATTACTGCTCCGCCGGACATTACGAAGGACAACGATCCTGATTCGTGTTCGGCGACGTTTAATCCGGGCACTGCCACGGCGACGGACAATTGCGGCACACCGACCATCATGGGCGTGCGCAGTGACAATCAGCCGCTGAATGCTCCCTATCCTGTGGGAGTAACGACGATCACCTGGACGGCGACGGATGCGGCGGGTGGAAGCGACTCTGCGATTCAGACCATCACGGTCAACGATACGCAGGCTCCGACCATCAGCGGCCTCTCCGTAGACAAATCCGTCCTCTCGCCGCCGAATCACAAGATGGTGGATGTCGCGGTCAATTATGTGGCTTCAGACAACTGCGGCCCTGTGACGACCACGATCACGGTCACGAGCAACGAACCCGACAACGGGCTCGGCGACGGCGACACGACGGGCGACATAGAGGTGGTCAACAATCACCTTGTGCGTCTGCGCGCGGAACGCTCAGGAGGCGGCACGGGCCGCATCTACACCATCACTGTGACCGCCACGGACAGCCACGGCAACGTCAAGACAAGCACCGTCACCGTGACAGTACCTAAAGGAAAGTAAAACCAGGTACGGGCTGACAAACAGAAGGGCAGAGGAAGAGTGGTTGAAAGACCACCATCCTCTGCCCTTCTGCTTTAACGTGAAGCGCGCGATAAGAAGAGATAAAAACATCCCTGCTCTGTAGGAGCAGAAATGTTTATAGCCTGACGCATCAATTCAAGCATTAAGCTCCGCAGGAGCATCATGTTCCGCATCGGTGACATGCCGCTCCTACGGAGCTTAACCTTGTCTTGCCACCTTGTAACTATAAACATCTAAGCTCCTACGGAGCTATTCCTTGCCTGACGTTGCCGGACATTTGATTGACGTGCCTTGAGCAACGTGATCGAACAAATGTCGGATGCTAAGACTTTAATTTGCTTCGCCTCCTTCCGGCCCGTAAAAGATTACCCAGACGTTGAGATCGTCCGTGAAATCCTCGAAGCGATGAGTGATTCCGGCGGGGACGAACAGCAGGTCGCCAGCGCCGAAGGGCTCGCGCGTCTCGCCGTTGACGAAATAACCGCTGCCGCTGATGACGATATAAACCTCGTCGCGCGTGTGCGGCGTTTGCGGGTCGTGCCCGCGCGGCGCATAAATCTCTACGACCAGACTGCCGTGCTCAAGGACTGCGGCGAAGCGCTCTCCCTTTGGCCCGGGCAGTTGGAAGAGCGCCTCTTTCACCGTTACCTGTCGCCTATCCGCAAGCTCTCCTCCGCTCGCGCCCTTTTCAACATCGCCTTCAGCCACTCTTTGTACCTCCTTCGATTATTCAGACGGACACAGCATACTGTGGGACATCAATCCTCGCGCGCGCCGCTGCCGCCTTGCTCTTTCTTAAAGCTCGGGGCGCATATTTTTTGAAAGCATTTCTGATCCAGCGCTCGACGCGCGGCCGGTACAGACGGACAAGCCTGCGGCGTAAAGCTGATCGCCCCTCACTGCTTATCCGATCAAGATAGGACGCGCCGTCCGGGTTTGTTTTCCAATCGTTGCCAATCGCCGCATACTCTACCTGAAAGTGTTCGGCGCTCGTCTCTATGCGGAACTCTGCGGAGACTGTGCGGACGGTCTCGTCGAAGCGTGTGAAATCCTCCGCCAGCCAATCTCCGTCCGAATCGATGATGTAGATGCCGGGTCGCCCGTTTATTTCGATTGCCGAGAATCCAGGCCCAAGCTTTGGCGAGAGCGCCGCCAGACGACGCCAGAACTTTTCAATCACTTTGCGGTCGGAAAGATGACGGCCACCATTCTCTATGATCTCAAGAGCCGCGCGAACTCCCGCCGCCCGCGTCTTCTTTGAGCCGATCACCAGAGTCTGCTGCGCCAGATAGCCTATGATGTTCAAGACGCGTTGGGCCTGCTTCGCGTCCTTTGCGCGCAAGCTTAGCTGTGCGGACGGCACGACCGGAAAATCATTGTAGCCGCCGGGTCTGTAGGACAGCTCTACTTGGCGCGTTCCCGTCTCGCGCAAAGCGATACGGACGATGCGGTCAAGGACATCTTTCGTGATTGCACGCCTCACCTCATATGAAAGACGCTCGTCATAGAGGCTTGGGAAGATGCGGCTGTAAGGCGAGCCCTCGCCGAAGGCAAGCTCGAATGCGAGCCGCCATTCTTCTCGCTCGACTCCGCGCGCAGCACTTTGTGAAGGTGCGCTTCGCGGGTCCAGGTTTTGAGCCTGCGCCGCCAACACAAAAAGCAGCAGGGTCACGAGCAAGGATGCCAGGCGCAGAGCTTTGTACGACCTCACAGACATGGTTTCTATTTTCATAAAGCGAAGAGTCTGACTCACAGAAACCGGGGCATCCTACACGATATAGTGCCGCAGGCGCACCATCTCGCATAGGAACGTTTCTCGCATGAGAGGCTTTCGCAGGAAAACCCGGAAAGTTAAATGATTGTTCGCAGGTAGATGAATTGTCCCTTGCCGCCCTCGGATAGGCACGCGTCTTGCTCTCGCGCCACTTACCAGAAGAACACCTCGCACAGTGCTTCTCTTCCGGGCGCAAAGACTAAGCTCTCCAAATCGTAAAATTTTCTGCGCTCGCGCTTAGAGCGGCCCGCTCTCTTGTCCGTCCCATTTAAAAGGAGATGCATCTATGCGCCGCGCCAAATCTCTCTTCGCCGCCTCTCTCTTTATCATGCTGCTCCTGCTAAGCGCTTCCCTCTCGGTGGTGCGCGCTGATGACGAGGACGCGGACACGGACGAATACGATGTGACGGCGCGTGTGGTGCGCACCAGTCTGCTTGAAGGTCAGGTCGAGCTGCGCCGCGCCGGAAACAAAGCCTGGGAGCAGGCACGCCTTAACCTGCCGCTGGTCGAAGGGGACACGCTGGCGACCGGAAGAGATGCGCGCGTAGAGCTTCAGCTTGACGCGCACAATTTTGTTCGCCTCGATGCGAACTCTTTGCTGCGCATCGTCACCTTGCGAAGCGAAGGCATTGTGCTCAGTCTAGTCGAAGGCACGGCAACGATTCGTCTCGCGCGCTTTGATCGCAAGCGAGAGTATTTCGAGATCGACATGCCGAAGACCACGATGAGCGTGGAGCAGACGGGCCTTTATCGTCTGGACGTGGCGCGCGACGGCGGCCTTCGTCTGATCGCGCGCGACGGAGGGCGCGCGCGTGTCTATGCGGACGCTGATGGCTTTACGCTTCGCGACGAGCGCTCGGCGACGCTCACTTACGCGGGCGGCACTGAAGGCGATTGGCAGTTCTCTGCCGCCTCGTCGTTTGATACTTGGGACACATGGGTTAATGATCGCGAGCGTTATCTGGCCGCGCGGCTGCGTTACGAGCAGCGTGATCGCTACTACGACGCGGACATCTGGGGCGCGGAAGAGCTGGATGCTTACGGCGAATGGGTCTATGCGGATAATTACGGCTGGGTCTGGCGTCCGCACACGACCGTGACTAATAACTATCACGACTGGGCTCCTTACCGTCACGGTCATTGGCGTTGGTGTCCTCCTTATGGCTGGACTTGGGTCGGAGACGAGCCTTGGGGCTGGGCTCCGTATCACTACGGGCGCTGGGTCTATTACAACCAGGGTTGGTGCTGGGCTCCGCGCGGCTACAGCTTTCGCTATGGTCGTAACTGGTGGCGACCCGCGCTGGTCGCCTTCGTCTACGTCCCTTCTTCCTACGGCGAGCATGTCGCCTGGTATCCGCTGACCTACGGGCAGCATGACCCGCACCGTAGAAATCACAGGCCAAGGTCACGCCCCGGCAGGCTCACCCCGCTGCGAGGCCGTGAGCTTGATAATCTGCGACGAATCAATCCGGCGATGGCGCGTGCGGTAACGACTGTGCCCGTGCGTGAGTTTGGCACAGAAGGCGCGCGTCTTCGCCCTGCGGCAGCCGCCATCGCGCGCAACGCCATGAACAGTGAGCCCGTGCGCTTACCAGTTCGCACATCCGATCAAACGGGCGCGGCGGCTCGTGATACGCGTTCGGGCAGATTGCCTGCGGCGCGTCCCGCACCAATTGTTCCGGCGGCAGCTCAGTTAGAGAGACCGACAGGCGCTGCCGAACGCTCGCCCAGCGTCCCGCTCGATGACGAGTTGTGGCGCACGCGCGTTTATCAGGGTCGTCAACCGCGTCCTGCACGCCCGCCAGCGGTAGGGGCTGGAACTGATCCTGCGGACAGAGACACAGGAGCAGTCACACGCCCCGCGCTCCCTGCCACACGGCCACCGCTCAATGCAGGGGACACGGACGACGTAGATCGCAACTATCGCAACAACCTGCCTTCAGGAGTGCGCCCCACACTTCCCACCCGGCCCTCGCAGCCTCCTCGTGCGCGGGACGAAGACCGGCCACCTGTCTCACCCGATGAGAACGTAACGCCTGCGCCCGTGGACGAGAGGCCGCCTGCGCGACCACCACGCACGGCAGAGCCGCCAACGTCACCCGGGGAAGCAACCACGCCGCCCGCTGAGAGTCCGGAAATTTTCAATCCCACTCCCGCGCGCCCAGACAGACCCGCGCCTGCGGAAAGAGATATGCCTGTCGCCAGACCCACGTCGCCGGAGACGAGACCCGCACCACCGGAGACAAGACCTGCGCCGCCGGAGAGACGTGAAGAGCCTGCGCCGCCACAGGTCTCGCAGCCTGAGCCGTCGAGGCCAGAGCCTGCGCGCCCTGAACCGCCTCCACCACCGCGCGAAGAGCCACCACCGCCTCCGGCAGAACCCGCGCAGAGAGAGGAGACACCGTCGCCTCCACCGCCTGCGCCTGATCCACCGCCGTCTGCGCCCGATCCGCCGCGCGAAGCGCCGTCACCGCCACCGGATCGTACGCCCGAAGAGGATCGCGCCCGCCCGCCGCTCGGCTAGATAAGCGGCGCGGCGTGGCGCTCACCGGAAAGAAGATGGCCGATTGCTTTTTCAACATTTCGACCGTAAGGAGAAAACCTGGAAGGGAAACCGAAGATGAGATCACGAATACTTTTATTACTTGCCTTCGCACTGTTCGCAGGCATCACTCCCGTATACGGCAACGCAATGATGAGCGTGCGCGCCGAGAGGGAGACGGACAGGGAACGTTTGAGTCTTGTGCAGAAGATTTATGTCGGCGACATGGGCTCGGCTGACGAGGCTGATCGCTTTCGTATGCTGCTTGAAGAACAGCTCTCGAAAAAAGGCTTCACCATCGTCGACAGTGCGGAGCGCGCGGATGCGATTCTCTCCGGCGCTCTTTCCGTGCGCGTCTTCGATAAAAAGTCCGAGGCGCGCGCCTTCGTCCGGCTGACGACACACGGCGGTGAGAGTATCTGGGCCAGAGACTTCGGAAACAAAATCTTCTTCAATCCGTTTCACCGCGCCGAGCCGGTCAAGCGCCGCGCGGAAGACATAGCCAAACGATTGCGCGAGGACTGGAAGAAATCGGGCGGGAAATAAAATCTCTTTCCCACTCAAAAGGGACGAGCGGCGATGATGTTCATCACACGTTTATGCCTGTCTGTCTGCGCGCTCCTGCTCGCGCTCATTTTCGTCGCTTACCTGTGGGCGTGCATCGCCAGCGCACAGGGCAGTCCCGTCGATGAAAATCTAAAGCCGGATGTAGAGGGCGCGCGCAGCGCACGTCCACGAGACGCCGACCTCAAAAAGCGTCCCGGCGGGTATGAGTCGACCGGCATGAAAGCAACGGTAACTCGACCGCCGCTCCGTTTATCTTCGGAAGCCAGCCGCGCGCGCACTCCGGCCCGCGCTGCGTCGCTTAAAAACACAGCGGCTTCGTCCGTAAATGAGATTGGAAACGCAGCGGATATTATCTCAAGCCGCATCGGTGCGGGTACGCCGCTCTCGCGTGTGCTTCATACTTCGCAACTCGGCATCAACACTAATGCCGGGAGCGACGAGGGCTTCTTTGATCGCACGCTCGATCTGGTGGCCGACGAAAGAACGACGTTTGATTCGAGCGGCGGCTCTTTCGATCTGGCCGTCGGGAGCACGGGCGCGCGCTACGAAGTCTATTCCGCGATTGATGATCGCGGCACGTCCACTTCGTCCGATGATCTTCCGACGGGCGTGCTAGTCGTCGCACTAGATACCAACGGCGACTACGTACGCGATCAGGCGAGCACCTTCAACCTGCGGCGTGATTTCCAGTTGCCTTCACTGGTCGCGGTCGTGTCCGGCACGTCGCGCGCGGGGCAGGAGTTCGTCGTCGTTTCTTCGAGCGGTTATTACAACTACGATAATCCGAGCGATCCGCGTAACGAGCCGACGGCGGGCGTCGTTCTTCTGTTGCGTGATCCGAGCGGAGGAGGCTTCGACGCCTCGCGCTCGCGCGAGTTGGTCAGGGCAGGCAGCGGCCAGCTCAACAATGCCAACGCGCTCGCGCTGCTTCCCAACAACGATTTGCTGATTGCAGATTTCGACAGCAATGAATTGCGCATCGTGCGCGATACGAACGCCGACGGCATCCCAGACACACTGGACGCAGTGCCTTACTATTCCTATCGCTTCTCGAATGATGCGCCGCTGGATATTGCTGTCAACTCTCGCGGCGTAGTCTTTTCGCACTCCTTTGGCAACGACACGGTACTGCTGGCGCTCTACGACGATAACTCGGACGGTCGCGCTGATCGTGACGAAGTGGTCGTCGAGGGACTCTCCTTAGATAACAATTTTATTCTTCATGGATTGACTGTAGATCGCGCAGGGACTGTTTACATCATAGAGGACGCGTCGGGCGCAGCCGATCTCTTTTCACTCGGCGGCAATCTGGGTACGCCGCGTATAGACGCTTTCACTGACCCTGCGCTCAACGGTTTTTTGCGCGACGGTGCGGTCTACGCGGTCGTGGACAATCCCTCAACGCAGATGTTAACGGGCCTGGCCTTTGGCGTCGATACTACTTTTGGCCCGGTCGGACACCTGACGCTCGTCAATAGCGCGAGCCTTCGCGCTCCGGCGACTTATTCGGGTCTGGCAACGATCAAAGGCGTGGGTCTGACGCGTGGTCTGCGCGCAGCGACGGAAGCGGAAGCCCTCGCTTCAGGCGTGCGCGTGACGGTCGAAGGACGCACAGTGCCTGTGCTTACCTTCAACGACTCGCATGTCAACATCTATCTGCCGGAAGCTGTGGGAGCGGGCGTGCGCTCCGTCGTCGTCTCGGTTGGCCCAAACGTCACGGCGGCGGATGACCAGAGCGTGAGCCGGGACAATCCGGGTCTCTTCACCGTCCAGCAGACGGGAAGTGGAGAAGCGGTCGCGCTGCTCGCTTCCGGGCTGCGTTATACGGCCGGGCCATTTCCTGCCACTTGGGATGGACAGCCGTCCGTCATCGCACTCTTCGGCACGGGCTGGGGCAACTCTCTTCCCTTGACTGTCCGCATCAACGGTCAAAGCGCAGTGGTCGAATACGCTGGCCCGTCCGGTGGTTTCCCCGGCCTGGATCAAATCAACGTGCGAATCCCTTCGGGTACGAGCGGCGCGGCTTCGGTCGTCGTGACCACAGCCAGCGGCGCTGCGAGCCGCAATGGCGTTGTGGTCAGCATCAATTAAAAGGTCAGTACCGCCTGTGGTAGCGGGCGGGTCTTCAACGTTGCGTACCCGCCCGCTACCGCAGGCAGTACTGACTCTCAATTTAACCGCCGACGTGAACGACAGGGCGTTTCTCCGGATTCACTTCGGCCTGTCGCAGGACTTCGTGTGTGACGGGCGCTGTGTCACCTTCACCGAACGCGATATAGCGTAGGAGGTAGGCGAGCGGGTTGCCCTCGCTCCAACCGAAGTAGACGTGTGGCAGCTTGCCCGTCTTGTTGCGCAGGTGTAGCAGGAAGGCTGCGATGGCGTTGGGCACAACTGGACTCTCGGCTCTGAGCACGCGATAACCGCCGACGCGATCACCCATTACTCTGAGCACGCCCGCGAACTCCGAAGCGTCGCCCAGATTGACCTCGAAGAAGATAATCGGCTCGCCCTGTGGGATATGGTTATCTTCGCGCTTCTCCTTCTCCTTCATACGGTATTCCTTGGCGTCGCCCCTGTCACAGCGATTGGCGATGATGCGTATCGTGCCGCGACTCGCTTCCTCTATGATCGCTTTTGCCACGTCGTCCAGCTCGACTTTGTTGACGCGCAACTCCGTCGTGCGCCACACCCTTGAGACCAGCGAAGTGATGACGATTGCGCCGATAAAGAACGAAGCGATCTTGATGCCTTCCGGGCGCTCTATGATATTGACGATGGTCGTATAGCCGAAGACCAGCGCGATCAGTAGAAAAGCCCACCAAGGCCCACCCCTGCGACGCACCGATAGCGTGACGGCGACCGCCGCCGAACTCATCAACACCAGCACGCCCGTCGCATACGCGCCGCCCTGCGCTTCGACATCCGCGTTGAAGATGATCGTCACGGCGAAAGCGATGATCGTATAGACGATGACGAGCGGGCGCGTCGCCCTTGCCCAATCCGGAGCCATGCCGTAACGCGGCAGGTAACGCGGAACGATATTCAAGAGTCCGGCCATCGCCGATGCGCCGGCGAACCAGAGAATCGTGATCGTGCTAATGTCATAGGCCGTGCCGAACAGATCGCCAAAGTAATAGTGTGCCAGAAAGGAGAGCGCGCGACCGCTGGCCTGGCCGCCTTCTTCGAACTCGTGCGCAGGTATCAGCAGCGTGGTGATAAAACTGCTCGCAATCAGCAGCACGCTCATAATCAATGCCGCATAGCGAAGCAGTTTTCTCGTGTTGCGTACGCGTCCCTCCAAGAGCGTTTGCGTTGAGGGCTCGGGGCTGCGACCCGTCTTGGTCGAGTGAATGCTTTCAAGCTCACGCCTGCTTAAAGTCTTGTCGCCGCGCACGAGCGGCATGACGGCCACACCCGTCTCGAATCCTGAAAGCCCCAGCGCCAGCTTCGGAAACAGTATCAACGAAATGCCGATTATCAGGAGCGGATTGCCGTGCACACGCGGGTCTGTCAGCAGGGCGTTCTTCCACTCCGGCAGATGCTCCGGATACATGATGACGTGATAGGAGCCGACGATGAGGACGACGACGTTTAAGAGCAGATAGACGGCGACCAGAAGGACGGCAATGCCGATGGCCTCCTTAAAACCTTTGAGGAAGATGGCGCTCAGGATGGCGATCAAAAAAAGCGTCACACCGATCTTGTGATTGAGGAAGGGCGCGTGGGCTTTGACGAAAGGGTTTTCGACGACGTGCGCGGTGGCGTCTGCGGCCGAGAGCGTGATGGTGATGATAAAGTCCGTCGCAACGAACCCGAGCAGGACCAGGACGAAGAGCTTGCCCTTCCAACGCGAGAGCAGGCTCTCCAACATCGAGATAGAGCCTTCGCCGTGCGGGCTCTCTGCCGCCACGCGGCTGTAGATCGGCAGCGCGCCGAAGAGCGTTAGCAACACAAGAATAAGTGTGGCGATGGGAGAGAGAGCGCCCGCCGCGATGAATGCTATGCCGGGCTGGTAGCCTAGCGTCGAGAAGTAATCGACGCCCGTTAGACACATCACTTTCCACCAGGGGTGCTGGTGATGCTGGCCCTCGCGCTCGTGCGGCCCTTCGGCTTCCTTGACCCCCTTGAACAACCAGAGCTTGAATCGTCTTTTAGACTTCTTCTGTAGAATCGCCATAAGGTTCAATCGCGGTCGCTCTGCCCTTCGACTGCGCACAATAAAGGGCGTGGAGCAATCAAGCTCCACGCCCTTATAAAAAGCATCGCGGTGGCTCTGCCCTTCCAAAAGCCTACGAGGTTAGCTGACGGGCTCGGACCTGGAAGTGTCCTACACAAAACTCTCTAAGGAGGGCTTTGCGATACGCCCCGCGTCCCGCCGCTGCTGGCAGGACGTTGGTTCCCCCGTGTTACTCGTCGCGTACTGACATTCAGAGCACGGCGAGCAACTTCGGCAGACGAATTTTCAATAACGAAGAAATACTACGCCTATAACATATACAAATCAACATCACTCGGCTCATGGTAGTGGGTCAGTTTGAAATTGAGTGTCGGGGAAGGTGCTCGCTCACCACAGAGGCACAGAGGACACGGAGGAAGCACAGAGACTTGAACGGCATTGGCTTTGACCCAAATGTGAAATAACGACACAACTTTTGAGTCAGGCAAGAGAGTTGACCCAAAAGTCATTATCCCTTTTGCTTGCTACTCCGCTCCAAAGTCCGGCTCTATTCCTAGTTCATACATTGATTGTATTACGCAGCACAGATTGTGACAAAGTATCTTGCAGAGAACTTCATTGATCTGCGCAACTTCTGTCTTAGTTCTCAATCGCTCGCCAAACTTTCTCTTTATCATTGAGAAGGTCGTCTCGACGTTGCTACGCTTATGATAGTGAGCCTTGAACTCATCTTGCTTGTATTGATAGAAGCGCCACATGCGAGTCCACAAGCCTGACTTATCTTTATAGCTTCGCCAGTGATGATCTGTCGTGTTTTTCTTGAAAGGAATAAAAGGCTGCGCGCCGTTATCAACAACGAGGCGAAGATTAGAGAGGCCGCTATAAGCTTTGTCTGCGCTTATCTCTCTCATTTTAAAGTTGCGCGCAGTTGTTTCAACGAGCGGCTGAAAGAACTTGTAATCGTGGTCGCGTCGTTCGGAGACTTCAACGCTCGTCACAACGTGCGTGGACACGCCGCACATGATGTGAACCTTGACCCAATCTATCATCTTAGCGTCCGGCTTTTTCGTGTACTTAGCATTGAACCATCCGGCGGTCTGTCCGTTTGAGAAGCCAGAGGAATCAACCGCAAAGTCGTACTCTACGGCTTTGAGCGGCAAGCTAGATTCAATAATGAGTTGCCTAAGAACGGGTGTCAGTTCTTCCGATTCGATGTAACGAGAGATTGAGTTGAAGTGCGGCATCGTTTCCAGATAACCACGCTGCTTGGCTTCTCTAAGATCGCTCATAAAACGGCGACCGCTCAGGCACTCGTAGATTTTATATGTGACAGCATAGACACGATCAGCAAGACTGATACGCGGCCTGCCCATGTGCTGTATAGGTTCTTCGATGTTTTGGCAGAGTTCAAAGAGAAGAGATTGAAATTGTGCTTTTTCGTTGACTTGCGCGGCTGTGTATTCGCGCCATTGTTGGGGATAGGTTTTACGGACTTTTTCAGTGGATTCGATCATCATGCACCTTGCCTTTGGTGCGTGATGACTACACAATAGTCTCGCGACTTCAGTGTGGTCAGACACGCTGTGGTCGAAAAGGTCTAGCTGGACGCGCCAACGTTCGGCTAGGCCATTATTTTTAGCTTTCAATCGCGATGATTCACGTATAATACATTGTTTCATACGAGAAAGGCAAGAGTTAAGTTTCAGGAAACAAAGCATTTAGTTGTCATTTTGCCCGTTCTTACCGTTTATTTCAGTAAGGTAGCTCACAATAAACGTTTTGAGCTATTTCCGACAAGGTACTTTACAGGAGGGGGCTGAATGTGCATAATACGAAAAAAGCGAAGCGTTTTCAAGGTGGGTAACTTTCGACCATAAAGGAAACCTAAATGCCGGATTCAACAGATTCGCTAAAAGAGATGCTGATTCAAGACGTTCCTCTCAAGTTCGTCACTAATCTCCTTCAGACAACGCCAGGTCTTCTTCGTGATGCCCACGGACGAGCCTTTGAAGAGCCTGCTTGGGATGATGAAGAAGGACAACACTCTCTAGGGTATTTTCGCTTTTGGCTTTTTCAACCGATGCTTCGGAGAGAAGCCGCAAAGGTAGGCTTGGAGGCGACGATTGAATATAACAAGGCGAATAACACGCCTTATACCTTGATTCGCGCGCAGATTCTTGTTCACTGGCTCACACATTAAATCTCAGAAGGATATGCCGCCGACTGCATGGTTTAGAGAACAACATGCAGCATTGAATGAAGGATTGGTCAATCCTTATTTGCCAGGATTTGATACCCATAAGCTTCTTGATGCAAATGACATCTACGGGATTATCTGCTACGGCGAATCTGTTGACGATTCTAAAGCCCTTGGCTTTATGCAGATCACATTCGTATCGGCAGACTCAAAACGAATAGTTGATGTAGTTGATTTATTTGAGCTTCATCAAGCCATGCTTGAGAGAGCGCGAGCGATTGCGCAGCAAGAAGTTGCTGTTGACATAGCTCATCCGAGACTAAAGAAGAAAAGTAAATAGGGGGTTATTATATGCCACTTGGTACAACTGGATTCGTTGGTGACAGGCTCGCCGAGGCAAGAGAGGCGCGTGGGCTAACTAATGCTTCACTAGCTGAACTTCTAGGGGTTAGTACGACTGCTATATCGCAATATGAACATAACAAAGTTTCACCACGCCCTGAGGTCATGTCCTCAATTGCAGACAAACTCAATCTACCACTTTCCTTCTTTTTGCGACCCGTTGCTTCTGAGCAAGAAGAAAGCACGCTCTTTTGGAGGTCTATGAGTTCAGCAACTAAGTCAGCTAGAACTAAAGCAAAGCGGCGTTTTGAGTGGCTTAAAGATATTGTCGCTTATCTCAGACAATATTTAGATTTTCCAGAGGTTCACTTACCAGCGTTTAATCTTCCTGAAAATATCTTCGCACTCGGCGGGCCTGCAATTGATGAACTCGCAAAGGAATGCCGTCAATTCTGGAATATCGGAGATGGGCCTATTGCTGACATCGTACTTTTTCTTGAGAGCAACGGCATAATTGTCTCACGGGGCAAGCTGGAAGCCGAAAAGTTAGACGCCTTCTCAGAATGGAGAATAATAGATAGCACACCTTATGTGTTTCTGAGTTCAGATAAGAGTAGTGCCGCGCGCTCGCGTCTTGATGCGGCGCATGAATTGGCGCATTTGATACTGCATAGGAATGTCAATCCTCGTTTGTTATCAAGTGCTAAAGCTCATGCAAGAATTGAATGGCAAGCCTTTCGTTTTGGTTCTGCATTCTTATTGCCAGAGAGTTCATTTGCTCAGGAGCTTTGGTCGCCAACGCTTGATGCTTTCCGTTCTCTTAAAGAAAGATGGAAAGTTTCAATTGGGGCGATGATTAAAAGATGCGAAGAGTTAGAGATTATAGACGAGCATGAAGCTAGAAGAATGTGGATGAACTATGGCAGACGTGGTTGGCGAACTGAAGAGCCTCTTGATGATCGCCTGCCCGTTGAAAAGCCGCGCTTGCTTAGTCGTAGTATTGAGTTGCTGGTTAAGGAAAGGGTTAAATCCAGAGAGCAGATTCTTCTTGATCTGCCCTACGCGCAAACAGATATTGAGGAACTAACAGGATTGCCGCGTGGCTATCTGACAGGCATTGGTGAAGTCGTACCAAAGTTGAGAGAGCCTAAGATTGCGGAGGTTATGAATGGGACAGGAAAGGTAGTGTCTTTCACAGAGTGGCAATCTGAAAACTGAAAGTGAGATGGATTCGTTATGTCATGTGGAGTATGCGGCTCACCAACTCATAATGTAAGAACATGCCCTTATGATGGCAAGCGCAAGCCTGTAGCGGCACATATCCCAAAGAGCAAGCGCTGTCAGTGTTGTGGGCAATACGGCTATATTATTGAGCGGCATCACACGCGCGGGCGCAGTGATGATTCCGATGCATTAGACGTTTGTTATCGCTGTCATTTGTGGTGCTGTCATGATGGGAGTTGGCAGAACCTACCAATCAAGCCAAGAGTGTGTCGGTATATGAATCGTGATAGTTTCTGGCGTGCGGCTTAGGAATCCCAAAGGAAAAGCCCTGTTCAATCGAGCAGGGCTTTTAGCTAGTTATTCACAGGCTGTGGAAAACTTCGACTGATTCCACGTCAAACGCTTCAAGCATTTTATTAGCACTTAATATTGACGAGTGCTAAGTTAAGATGTAGTCTTTCACACAGATTGCGGTGGGTTTAAACACAGCCACAATCTATTGACAAGCCAAAGCCCGCTCATGTGATTTGACACTTGCAATGAGCAAAGAGAAAAGGCCAGCCGATAGGCTGACCTGATCTCTTTAGACACCTTAGGCTTGTCCTTCCCGTGGAAGGCAGAACAAGGCCATCGGAGTGATTTGACGGGGGAGATGTTACTACATCTGTATATTAACAGCAACGCCAAAATAAAGGCGTGCCGTTCGCCTCTCATTCACCCCTTACAGCCTATCTGCCTTCCACAATAGAGGCTAGCGCCTCTAAGACACCAACCGTCTTTTTTGCCCATCCCTCACGGATGTGGAAGGAGATAACAAGATGAGTACGAATCCTTGGGAAAATATATTTAGAAGCTTCTACGCGTACCCGTTCAAAAATGCCGGTGAGTTAACTAAGCTCATGGTATGGCAGAAGGGTACGCCCATTGACGACTTCGATGCCAGTGTGTGGCGGCGTGATATGTGCGGCAACGTAATGCGCTACAGCGATCATGGCGACACCAATTCTGCATACGGCTGGGAGATAGATCATATCTACCCGCAAGCGAGGGGCGGCAGTGATGCCCTCACTAACTTGCAGCCGTTGTATTGGGAGAACAACCGCAAGAAGGGCGACACCAGCCCTTGGTATTGCTCCTAACGCGGCCTATCAACTGAGACGCGCATATAGCTAATCTCAGATCGTGTGTCGTCCTTAAAGACCGGCTCTACATATAGCCCTAGACTTAACAGGGTCTTGTAGAGCCGGTCGTTTCTTGTCTGGCTATCGAGGTGTTCGGGTACAGGGTATTTTTCTTCGCTCTTTTCTGCCATAATTCACCACCTACTTTTGAGTCACCATGTTTACTATTGAGTCAACCGCAGACATTTGGGTCAAAGCCAACGGCATTCAACACTCTGTGCCCCCTCTGTGCTCTCTGTGCCTCTGTGGTGGGTCTCAATTCAGCCCATACTCAAACTGACCCATCACTCGGCTTATCAGTCACGAGTAATATGTTTGGTTTCAACCGCCGACGTGAACAGTAGGACGCTTTTCCGGATCGGCCTCGGCTTGGCGCAAGACCTCGTGCGTGGTCGGCGCTGTGTCGCCTTCGCCGAATGCTATGTACTTGAGCAGGTAGGCGAGCGGATTGCCCTCGCTCCAACCGAAGTAGACGTGCGGCAGCTTGCCTGTCTTGTTGCGAAGATGAAGCAGGAAAGCCGCGATGGCGTTCGGCACAGCGGGGCTCTCGGCACGCAGCACGCGATAACCGTCGACATGATCGCCCCTGACTCTAAGCACGCCTGCGAACTCAGAGGCATCGCTCGGCGTGACTTCAAAAAAGACTATGGGCTCGCCCGCAGGGATATGATTGTCTTCGCGCTTCTCCTTCTCTTTCATCTTGTACTCGTCGGCGTCGCCCCTGTCACAGCGATTGGTGACGATGCGAATTGTGCCGCGACTCGCTTCGTCTACGATGGCCTGGGCGGTCGCGTCCAGCTCGACTTTGTTGACGCGCAGCTCCGTCGTGCGATAGACCCTTGAAACGAGCGAAGTGATGACGATTGCGCCGATGAAGAACGAAGCGATCTTGAGACCTTCCGGCTGCTCTATGATGTTTGTGACGGTCGTGTAGATGAAAACCAGCGAGATCAGCAGGAAAGCCCAACGAATCTTTTCTCCTCTTCGCCGGGCAGAGATCGTCACGGCAATCGCCGCCGAACTCATCAGCGTCAGCACACCCGTCGCATAAGCGCCGCCCTGCGCTTCGACATCTGCCTTGAAGATGATCGTGACGATAAAGCAGACGACCGTTAAGACTAGGGTGAGCGGTCGCGTCGCACGCGCCCATTCAGGGGCCATGCCGTAGCGCGGCAGATAGCGCGGGATGATATTCAAGAGTCCGGCCAAAGCGGACGAGCCCGCGAACCAAAGGATAGAGATGGTGCTCAGGTCGTAAATCGTGCCGAATATCCTGCCAAGGTAATGATGCGCCAGATAAGCCAGAGCGCGGCCGCTGGCCTCTCCGGCCTCATGGGTTTCAGTCTCGGGAAGAAACGCTTCCGCTGGGATCAGCATCGTGGTTACGATGCTGCTGGAAACAAGCAACACGCACATAATCAAGGCGGCGGCCTTGAGCATCTTGCGCGTGTTGCGTATGCGACCTTCAAGGAGGGCCTGCGCGCTCGGCTCTGGCCTGCGTCCCGTGCGCGTCGTGTGAATGGATTCCAGGTCTTCATCCGTTAAAGTCTTGTCGCCGCGCACGAGCGGCATGACGACGACGCCGGTCTCGAATCCGGACAGACCTAGAGCCAGCTTTGGAAAGACGATGAGCGCCGCGCCGATCATCCCCAAAGGGCTTGGATGTTTCTGAAACAGCACATTCTTCCAGTTGGCTAACACCTCCGGGTGCGTCGCGATCTCGTAAAAGCCCACGCCGACGACGATCAGGTTCAGCAGAATATAAACCGCAACAAGAAGAACAGCGATCCCTATGGCTTCTTTGAAACCCTTGAGAAAGACTGCGCCGAGCGCTGCGATCAAAGCGAGCGTGACGGCTATGGGGTGGTGAAGGAAGGCCGGCGCGAAGGGATTGTCCGCGATGTGGACTGCCGCGTCCGCAGCCGAGAGCGTGATGGTGATGATAAAGCTGGTCGCGGCGAACCCGAGCAGCGCCAGCACAAAGAGCTTGCCCTTCCAGCGCGACAGCAGATTCTCCAACATAGAGATCGACCCATCGCCGTGCGGGCTCTCTGCCGCCACGCGATTGTACATCGGCAGCGCGCCGAAGAGCGTCAACAGCACAAGGATGAGCGTCGCAATCGGAGAGAGAGCGCCCGCCGCGACGATGGCGATGCCGGGTTGATAGCCGAGCGTCGAAAAATAATCGACGCCCGTTAAGCACATCACTTTCCACCAGGGATGTTGGTGATGCTGGCCCTCGCGCTCGTGTGGCCCTTCGGGTTCCTGCACCCCTTTGAAGAACCAGAGCAAAAATCTTCGCTTCGACTTAGGTTTTAAGATAGCCATAGTCGCTGTAGACGCAACTCATGGAACCGGATTGATGTACTCAATTAATATAGCACAGCGGGTCTGACATTCTGATTTTCTTCAAATTCATCCAGTTAATACAACAAAACGGCTTAAAGACAAAGCGCGTACCACGTCCGGGAGTTGGTTCATTTGAGATTGAGTGTAACTGAAAACTGCTCTTCACCACAGAGGCACAGAGGACACGGAGGAAGCACGGAGGTTTGAGAGACACTCAACACTCTGTGCCCCCTCTGTGCTCTCTATGTCTCTGTGGTGAGTCTTGATGCAACGCATACTCAATCTCAAATTGACCCGCTGCCCCACGTCCTTTCAACTTTCCAGAAGCTAAAAAACGGCGCACGGTCGCGTCAGGCTGTAGAGATTCCCATGTCCGGCAGCGATTGGACTAGACGGACGGTCTCAAGGCTGACGGTGATGACCTGAGCGACTAGGCGAACGATGTATTGCGGGTCGTCCGGGCGGTTCGGGTCGTTCGTGATGCCGCTGCGCTTGTCCGTCGTGACGCGGTACTGGTCAATCACCCAATCGAGGGCCGAGCGATTACCCAGACGATACTCGAACGCTTCCGTGGGGACGCGTGCGAGCGTGAGGAAATCGTTGTAGATGATGTGTGATCGGTCTTTGCCGAGACGCATCTTCAAGACGCGCCAGTCAAGACGGGCCTCAGGGTTTTCGATTCTTTCCAGAGGATATTCTGGCTGCCGTTCGTAATTGACGTGGATGTCGGCGAGCCGTGCGCCCGCCTCTGCAAAGGCGCGAAAGTCCGGCGCAAACGGAATGCGCGGCAATTCCCGCTTCAGATTGGCCGCGTACCTCTCGCGATAAAACGGGTGATGCAGCACGGCGTAAACGTAATAAAAGATGTCCCACTTCGTTATCGATTCGTCCGCGTACTCCGCCCGAAATTTCTCCAAAGCCCAATCCGTAATATTCTCGCGCCGGTTCGTCCCGTCTTCGTCGTAGGTGTAGAAGGGGAAGCCTTGCGCGCCAGTTCCAGGGCTGCTTAGATGTAAATCAGGAATATTATTACTGAGAATAGCTACAAAGGGCTTTTCCGATCCGGGAGAAGTAATGCAAATAAGACGATTTTCTTTTTCAGTACCAATCGTGGGGAAGAAGTTTTTATTCTTTCCAAGTTCATCAACAATTGAATCGGCAAAATATAAATGCTGCTTGGTGAATGGGCGGTAAGCACCAATACGGAGGTTTGATTCGTTGACTGTGATGAGTTTGTCATTCTGGAGGTCGCGCTTTAAGTTGCGACTCCACTTAATACGATCATATTTGAGAAAGCTGTCAATATCCTTCGGTTTACCTTTCTGTTGATAACGACTGACCTCTCCATTATATTCATCGCAAAATTGTTCAATCCTCTTTAGTAAATGGTCTCTATTGAAGTCGTAAACGATTGCATCGCGCCCCGTCATCAGTCCAGTACTGAACAGCTTAAAAATTGTTTCAGGATTTAGACTCTTTCCTTGTCTAGCTTCCTTCGTCCCAATCGGAAGAAATGTCGCATAATCGTCATGCATACCTTCCGTCATCCAGTTGTGCTTTGCATCTGGTTGTATTTCTTGCCATTCAATATTGCCAACGCTCTGCCCTTCATTCAGATAATTGTACTTCTGCCCCTTGCGCCAGAACTCATCAACGCGGGCGTGGAAGATGCGTGCTTTGGTCATCTAGCTCTCTCGAACCTCTTTGCTTTCCCTAGAAAATATTCCATTGCTAGCTCTGACGGCGTTTCCTAATAAAAAAGTTAATGCTCACGCCAACCTGTATGCCAAAGACGTTGTGCGTCGTTCCCGATAACTTCGGATTCTTGCGCACGTTGCCACCCAAATCCAGTACGTAAATCTTATCGAAGTCCGCTTCGAGGTGCTTTCGCATTCCGTCGAAAGCAAGATTGTCAATAAAACTATTGTTCGTTACTAAAGCGACGATGCCCTCATCACCAATGCGATCACTCGCCCAACGAATCGCTTTGACGTAAGGGTCGCTCAGGCTGTTTACGAGCGTTGCTTTGGAATCCTTCGCGTAGGTCTCGGCGACGCGCTTGTCCATCACCTTGTACTTGCGATTCTTGTTGTTGTCGTTCTCGTTCAACTGCCCGACGTTGTAGGGCGGGTTGCCGATGATGACCGTGATGGGCGAGCGCTTCTGCCTTTCGACGCGCGCAGTGTTCTCCGTCGTGAAGAAGGAAATCTGTTTCGCTTCCGCCAGCTCGAACGTGTCCACCAGGCAGATGCCCTCGAACGGCTCGTAGCCGCCGGTCAGCTCGTAAAACTCGTGCTCGATGTTCATCGAGGCGATGTAGTAGGGCAACAGCATCACCTCGTTACAGTGCAGCTCGTGCATGTACTTGTGCGCGAGCGCCGTCCGTTTGATCTCCTGCATGACGTGGACGATAAAGTTGCCAGTGCCGACGAACGGGTCAAGGATATGCACGTCATTCGAGCTTAAAGATTTGCCGAACTCGTTGTGCAAAATATCCTCTACGCTCTTGACCATAAAACTGACAATCGGCTGCGGCGTGTAAACGATGCCGTGCGTGTCCGCGACCCTCACGGAGAATCCCTGAAAGAACTTTTCATAGACGGCGTTGAGGAATTCCTGCTTCTGCGCGAAATCCTCAATCGTCTTGGCCGTCTCTTCGATGGCGCGGTAAAAGTGATCCAGCTTTTGCAGAAAGGCGTCGCGGTTGAAGGAATGCGAGGTCAGCGCGTCAATCACCTTCTCGATCTCGGCGGCGATGACATTGCGGCGCGTAAAGTCCGGGTTGTTGAAAACCTTGCGAAAGATACGCTCGGTCAAAAGATGCTGGATCAACATCTCTTCGACCGCGTCGTCCGAGAGGTTCGGATTGATCGACTGGCGGCACAGCGCGGCGAAATCTTCAAAGGCGGCGCGATAACGAGCGTTCGTCTTGCGCTCTCGCTCGATCAATTCATCGACCGTATGGGCAAGTTGCGGCACGCTCGCGCCAAAGTTCCTGACAGCGTCTTCCCAATCCGCATACTCCGGCTTAACGTACTCGAAGAACTGGCGCAGCGCCGCGACCAGCGCGTCCGGCTTTGAAATGTCCTCGTCGAATACCTGCCTGCCGTTCTGCCAGAGGATGGCGCGCTCCGGCGCTTGAAACAGAATGTTGTCCTTAGGGTATCCGGCGTCGAACTTTTTCCTGACCTCTTTCTGTAGATCGTCCTCTTCGTCCTTTGCTTCCCAGTATCCGTGCGTCAGGCGATACTCGTCTACGAGCGCGCCGTCCACGCGCAAAGAGCGGCGTTCGGCCGCGCGCCTGATCGGCCATTCGGGCACGAGCGTCCATCCGAACTGCGCGCTGCATGATTTCAAGAGGTCCTGAAATGCATCGCGGACAGCCGATTCGTGCGAGACACGCAGCGCCTTGAATTGCGCGAGCGCCCTGTAATACTCCGCGACCGGTTTATGCGTCGGTTTCAGGTTCAGTTTTTGCATCGAGGACATTCGGGCGAATTGAACACTCTATCACGCACGTCGGAGCTTTTGTTTGCCATTAACAGTATCAAAACTCGGACAGATGCAGCAATGCTTTCATCCGTTTGATAGTGGTGGGCCAGTTTGGATAATTGAGTGGCCGCCACGCTCATGACTCACCACCGCAGACACAGAGGGCACGGAGATTACACGGAGGCTTGAAGTTTTTCTCTGTGCCTCCTCTGTGCTCTCTGTGTCTCTGTGGTGAATAGCAGCCTCCATCATACTTAATCTCAAATTAACCCGGTACTTCTTTTCTCAATAATTGGACAAAACTCTGGAAGCGTGATGCAATACGCGGGCCGACCGCGAGAGAGACAGCTCTCGCCAGCGTGTCTGTGCGGTCTCTTCAATGTGCCAGGGCGCGACGGGGCATACATATTTAAGTGAGGTCTTCAGATGAATCCTGCGATCAAGATCAGTCTCGCCGCTTCAGGACTTTTTCTACTGTCGGGATTGCTGACGGGCGTGGTGAAATACCGGCGCATCATGACAAGCCCTGAGCATCGCGCGCCCGTTTATATAGACATCGCGCACAGGGCTTCGTTTCTCTACAGCTTCGCGGCGCTCGTCATCGCCAAGCTTCTGGAATACAGCCCGTACCCGCAGGGCTTGCAAACCATCGCCGCCGCCGTGCCACTCATTTTCTTCGGCGTGACGATTGCTGGTTACTTCGCTCATGGGCTTCAAGACCGGACGGACAATATTTTCAGTGAGCGCAATTTCACCACCACCTGGTACATGTACATGCTCATCATCGGCGAGATCGGCGGCTTTGCGATCATCTTCTGGGGATTTCTCTCGACGCAGGTCTTGTCTTAAAAGTCGCAAGGCATCGCACGGATTTTTTGAGTATGGAACAGATAGTCTTTTTAGAACGCGATACTTTTCAGGCCGATTTCAGGCGTCCCGCTTTCGCGCATGAATGGACGGAATATGCCGCGACGAGCAGTGATGAAGTCGTTGCCAGACTAGAAGGCGCGACCATCGCCATCTGCAACAAGGTACGACTGGGCGAGGGTGATTTGGCACAGTTGCCCGGGCTGAGATTTATCGCCGTCGCGGCCACGGGCGTCGATAACATTGATCTGGACTATTGCCGCGCGCATTCAATCTCGGTCGCCAACGTTCGCAACTACGCCGTTCATTCACTGCCGGAGCACGTCTTTATGTTGATGCTCGCGCTCAGTCGCAATCTTCTACGTTACCGGCGAGACATAAATGACGGCGCATGGAATCGCGCGAAGCAGTTCTGCCTGCTCGATCACACGATTCTAGACCTTAACGGACGTACGCTTGGCATCATTGGCTACGGCGCGCTGGGTCAGGCTGTGGCAAAACTGGCCGAAGCATTCGGCATGCGCTTGATTGTCAGCGAACGCAAGGGCGCGCAAACTGTTCGTGAAGGGCGGACGAGTTTTACTGAGACGCTAAGGACGAGCGATATTGTGAGCCTGCATTGTCCTTTGACTGAAGAGACGCGAAACCTGATCGACCGTGCGGAGTTTGAATTGATGCGTCCCACAGCATTGCTCATCAACACGGCGCGCGGCGGGCTGGTTTGTGAGAGCGCGCTTGTGGAAGCGCTGCGAGACAAAAGAATAGGCGGCGCAGGCTTTGATGTCCTGACAAACGAACCTCCGCGCGAGGGCAATCCGCTTTTGGAGATTGACCTGCCGAACTTTATCCTTACGCCGCACGTCGCCTGGGCCAGCCGCGCAGCGATGCAGGCGCTGGCCGATCAGGTGATAGAGAATATCGAAGCGTTTGTGCGAGGGACGCCGCGCTCTCTGGTGACCTGATTTATTTCTGCTGCTGTTGTAGCTTGCTGAGACGCTCTGCGTTCTTTCTGATGACGCCGCTCAACTCGATCATCGCGTCCAGATCACGGCTCGCCTTTGCGCCCAGCTTAACGTCCATCAGGTTAGGCGTCTGGAAAAGCGGGTTCGTGGCGAAACTCACGACCTGCTCGCCGAGCAGGATAAGCGCCGCCCTCATCTCCTCGCGACTGATCTGATCAAGTTTCTTCACACTCGGCTGAGTTTCGTCCGGCGGAGGAAGGTTGATGTTCTCTTTGAACCGTTTGGCGCGCTTCTTGATCTCGCCGGTCTGCTCCGCAAGGTTTTTGTAGTTGAACCCTGTGTTGGCCGACACAGCGCGCATGATCTCGTCATTGACTATCTGTATGCGCTCGAAATCCTGTTTGGCCTGCTGGACGATGGCGCGCAGATACGGCGCGCGGTCAGGCTCTATCCAGTCCTTGTCCTTGACTAAGCCCTTGAGCTGCATCTCCTGATTCATGATCGTGCTCTGGCGGGCTCTTCTCAATTCCAGACGTTCCCCGGGCGTGAGGGGTCTGCCCGGGCCCGTGTCGCGCTGGGCCAGCAGTGGAGTAGCCAGCAGTGTTGAAAAGGCGACGATGGTCGCCAGCAAGGTGATCGCTTTGATCACCAAAGTGTGATGGTAATGCTTCATGGCTGAACCTCCAGTCTATCTTGGTTCTACGGTGGAAGGGGATCACAGTATAATCCCGCAGCCCTTTACAGCACAATAAAACTTTTTCAATTCCGGTTTGAGCCTTAAAGTCCAAGAGCCGGGCCTTAAGCAGATGCGGCAGAAAAGCGTGGGGCGCAATGTGACTTAAGCTTAGAGTTCGGGCGAAGCTCTTCTGGGACGAAACGCCTGATGGTTTGGAAGGAATCGTTAGATGACGGGAAAGCTAAAAATCATATCGGCCGCATCCGTTACCCTGGAGGAGTTGGCGGCCGCTTTCGTCGCGGCCTTCGCAGGATATTTTTATCCGATGCCGCTCACCGCCGAGCAGCTTTCAAGGCGCGTGCGCTTTGAGCATCTGGATATTTCGCGCTCGCTCCTGGCGTACGACGCGGACAAACTGGTCGGCATGGCGCTACTGGGGCTGCGGCAGCACGTGGCATGGGTCGGAGGCTTTGGTATCACACTGGAATATCGCGGGCGCGGGCGGGCACGCGAACTGATGACGGCTCTGGTAGAAGAGGCGCGCCGCGCTCAGGCACTCACTCTCACGCTGGAAGTTCTGAGACAAAACAGCGCGGCCATACACCTGTACGAGCGCGCGGGCATGACGACGGCGCGCGAGCTTATTATTTATGAGCGCGAGGCCAGCGCGGCTTCTCCGTCACACTCCAAGGCGCAGCTCATGGAAGCGCCGCCGATAGAGTTGCTTCAACATTTTCAACGCCTGCACGCGCATCCGCCCGCATGGCAGCGCGATCTGGCGGCGCTGTTGGTGATGGAAGGACTGCAAGGGCTTTATCTGGGCGAGCGAGAGATGCCGCAGGCTTACGCCCTCTTCAGAGAAGGGCCGAATGAGAAGACGTATATCGTCGATCTGGCCGCGCGTCATCCGGCGGAGGCGTCTGCGCTCTGCGCGGGGCTGACGGCGCATGCGCACCAAAAGTCACTGCGGATTATCAACGAGCCTGAGAGCAGCATTTTCTGTGAGGCGCTCAAGGCACACGGCTTCGTTGAATCAGAGCGCCAGCATGAGATGCGTATGGCCCTCTAAGGCAAATTTCAATTCAGTGTATGGGGAGAGGCATTCACCACAGAGGCACAGAGAGCACAGAGAGGGCACAGAGAAATAATTCAATCCTCCGTGCTTCCTCCGTGTCCTCTGTGTCTCTGTGGTGAGTTACGACGTTCCTGATATTCAATTGCAAACGGATATAAGGCGCGGGGCGGCGCTCAAGATAAGCGCCGCCCCAGTTTTGTTTGATAGGATTATTGAATGGACTTGCCTAGCTTCTCTGCGCTCTTTTTAATCTGAGCGCTCATCTCTATGACCGTTTCCAGATCGCGGCTGGCCTTCGCTTTAAGTTCCGTGTCAGACCACTCCGGAGATTGGAAGAGCGGATTATCGATAAACTTATTAACCCGCTCGTTGAGGACGAGGAGCGCGTCTTTCATCTCCTGATCCTGATTGATCTCGTCAAGTTTCTTCTCGTCCTTCGCGGCCGGCCCCGGCGGGGGAAAGACTGCGTTATCACGGAAGCGTCGCGCGCGTTTTCTAAGCTCCGTGGTGAGGTCCGTGATGCGCGCGTAGCTGAAACCTTCGTTTGTCTTGAGCATCGCCAGCAAGTTTTCATTGATGGCCTGGATGCGCTCGAAATCTTCTTTTAGCTCCTGAAGGATTTGGCGTAATTTATCTTCCGTCTCCGGCGCTCTGTCGCGCACATCGCCGCGCACTTGCATCTCCTGCTCCATCCCGATCTGAGTGCCGCTACCCATCCTGCCCCCACTCGATCTGGATGTAGAAGGTCTGGGCGGTTGCTGCGCAGATGCCTCGCAGGGCACGATCAACAATAAAGCGGCCGCAGCCGTGAGAAAAGCGATCCTCCTGATAGTGAACCATTCATGGTAGCGTCTCATCGGCGGTCTCCACAAAAAGTAGGATACTGGAAGGATGCGAGTATAATCCGTAACTCTCTTTGCGCACAATAAATTTCTATTGGCGGCAAAGCTCCGCTGACGGTCAACTACTAAACGGCCATGACCTGCTAAAAAAAGCGAAGAGCCATGACCCTCGCCACGACTCTTGACCTCGCTGCCTTTTCATTCAAACTCTGCGGCTTTAATTTCAGGAGGAGGAAGCGGGCTCGCTCCCTTCCGAACCAGTGCCTGCGGGCGCGCCCGCATCGTCGTGATGTTCCGCCGTGTAGAGACGAAGAATATCCTGACCCTGACGTGAACGCGGGTCTATGGTGCGCAGGTGTTTGCGTCCCTGCATCTCCCAGATGGCTGTGACCTGTCCGTCTTTTTCGACGGCATGATACGTGATCTCTTCTGCGGCGACTTCGGGCGACGCCTGACCTTCGCCGTTCTGTTCGGGCGCGGCTGCGGCTGCGGCTGTCACCCCTTCCTCATTCTCATTCTCTGCCATGTGAATCTAAGCGCTCTCCTCTTCTGCTCATTTAAGCTTTTAGCTGTATTTGGGTGCGAAGGATTGTGTCACAGCCCCGTCGCGCATGTCTAGCAACGAAAGGGATGAAGGATGAGGGATGAGGGATGAAAGGAATGCTGATTCAACTTGAATGCTTTCCTTTTCATCCCTCACACTGCCGCCCTCAGCCCTGCTTTTCATTCTTGCTCTTCTTCGTCAAAGCGCTTGACGAGATTGACGTACTCGCCACGGTCGAATCCGTTGGCGCGGAAATAGTCTATCAGGTCGCCGTCGTTCCAGTTGACCATCGTGTTGACGACCGCGACACCAGCGCGACGAAATTTTTCAAACAGCTCGTCCATCAGTGCGCGGCTCACGCCCTGTCCATGATAGTCCGGGTCGACGCCTATGATCTCCAACCAGCCGGAGAGTTCCGACGCGAACTCCCAACCACGCACATCGCCCAGGACAAAGCCGACGATTCTATCGCGATGCTCTGCGACCAGACAGTAATCGGGCGCGCGCGAGATATAGGCGGCGGCCTTCGATTCATAATAAGCGGCGTGCGGCTTGCCCGTAATCTTCTCGTCAAGCCGCAGCACCTGATCTATATCGCGCACGGTCATCCGGCGCACCGTAAGGTCTGGCATACGCTTGGCCCTGTGAGCCCTGTGACGACGGACGCCGCGAATCAGGCGCGAGGCGACCTTGCGCACGAGACGCGGCTTGAGTGAACGCTTAATAATATTGCGATACGAATCGTGACCCGAGACCGCATCGAACAACGCATCATACATCAAGGGATCGACCTTGCCGACATCGATCATCGGGTCTAGAACGTGGCGCGCTCCCACCAGCATCAACCGTCGCACCATCACGCCGTAATGATAATCGCCGCGCAGGTCCGTACACGCGCGACTGTAATTCTGTAGCGCGCGCTCCGATACTCCGTGTTCAAGCATGACTTCGGCAGCGCGTATCCCTGTCATGATCGCCGTATTGATGCCCTTACCCTTAAAGGGTCTGAGCCAGCCCGTCGCATCGCCGACCAGCAGATAGCGATGCCCGAAGGGACGACGCGCAGGTGAAGAAGGAAAGCGCCCCTCGTAATAATTGATCGCGCCCGCGTCAAAGCCCGGAAGCAGTACTTGCACCTCGGGCAATTGTAGGAACTGATCCAGGTCGCGCGATGTGACCTGCTCACCCGCGATGTTGACCAGAATATGATCGCCCTTCGGCGTGATCGCGCCGAACTCTATGCGCGGGCAACGCGGCGGCAAAAGAAAAGCGTGAACGATATGGCCCAGCTTCTCTGCCTGAAAGCGCGCGCTGGTTTCAATCGTCGTCAGATAGCTTTTGAGCCACTTAGAAGGGCGCTCGAAGCCTCGCCGAGTGGAGCGCGCCGTCACGTCTTCAAAGACGGAGAGCATTCCTTCGTCAAGGCCGAACGCGCCGACCACCACGTCCGCTTTTTCGTAAAGCGATTCGCTGTAGACGCGCACCTCGTCCAGACCGGCGGCGCGCACAAACTCTATGCCCGTGACGCGCGCTTCGACCACTTCAGCGCCAAGCTCTCGCGCCTGATCCAGCAGGAAGCGGTCGAAGTGCGCGCGCTCCACCGCGTAGGTCGCGCGCCCGTGCTCAAGCTCTCCGGCGTGCGCGCCGTGCCCCGTGAGCAGAACGTTCTCGCGGACTCCGTGCAGGCGGTAGCCGAAGATTTGACGCTTGATCAGAGCGGGCGGCAGGTGCAAACCCAGTTCGCTGGTGAGCACCTCTTCGATGGGCGGCGACAGCACCCCTACACACTGGTTGGCATGCACACCAAAGTCCTTGCCCTC
>DATLMN010000249.1:0-11006 GCA_035537255.1 Pyrinomonadaceae bacterium
GATTCGGAAAAAGCGAAGACATCAAATCCGTATGCATCAAAATACGCCGCCAAATCATCGGGCGAGAGGAGAAACAGGGCGGGTGAGTAACCCGCTTCGGCACGAATTTCCAGCAGGCGCTCAACGACTTCCAGCGGTGCAAAGCATCTTACAGGGTCTCTGTATGTTGCCATAAGTTCTAGCGCCTCTCTTTCCTCCAAGGTTCGGGACGCCGCTTGAACGAACGGGGCATCCCCGTCTTGCATCCATTTTGATGTACGCTTTTTGTGTTGCGGTTGTTCGCTCAGGAGATTTATTTTCAGTCACGGCCCGGTGCTGAAACTTTGACGTTGCGCCGGACGAATAAAGAGAGATAAAGCAGGAGGTGAATCGAACATGAATCGTCGCAAATTTGTCCGCCACACCTTGGTCGCCGCCACGGCCGCGACTGCCGCCGCCACGCTCAAGGGCAAAAGTTTTGGCAAGAGCCCGCAGCCGGGCGCAATCATTGCGCCGACAGCCGCCGCCGCCACAGCGCGACGCCCTTTGAGCGCCGTCGGGGGATTCACCTTCGCACGCCTGCGTTATGCTTCGGGCAACTGGGACGCCGATCCGAAGATGCCCTCGAATCTTTTGAACTCGCTGGTCGAATATACATCCGTTCGCGTCGACCCGAACGAGCGCGTAGTGGATGTCTCGTCACCAAATATCGCGGACTATCCTTTCCTCTACATGACCGGCAACAAACTCGTACGCTTCTCTGAAACGGAGCGCGTCAACCTGCGACGCTACCTTCGCAACGGCGGCTTTCTCTTCGTCGACGATTGCAACCACGACGTGGACGGCACGTTTGCCAAGACCTTCGAGACGGAGATCAAAGCCGTGCTTGATCGTCCGGAAGAAGCCCTGCGCAAATTGCCGAACACTCATCCGCTCTATCGCGCCTTCTTCGAGTTTCCGGACGGCGCTCCGGCCACTTCTCACGAATTGAACGGCTGGGGCGACGACCTCGTACACGATTATCTGAAAGCGATAGAGATAGACGGGCGCATCAGCGTGCTCTATTCCAACAAAGATTACGGCTGCGAATGGAACTACGATTGGGCCAACAAGCGTTTCGCCGCCAAGGACAACACGCGCTTTGGCGTCAATATCATCGTCTACGCACTCACACATTAAAAACAGTGGCAAGTGACAAGTGACGAGTGACAAGCTCAAAATGCTTTGTCCTTAACTCGTCACTTGTCACTCTTCACTTATCACTGTCTTCTTATGAGCACACAACCACCGCCGAATCCTCTGAGCCCGCCGCAGCCTCCGCAGGGAGCGCCGCCGAATCTGCTCGTCATGCTTCAGCAGATGTTGAAGGTTTCCGACAAGGTCTCAGATCTGATCTTTTCGCCCGGACGCCCGCCGCAGGTCGAGCTGGTCGGTAAGCTGCAACCGGTCTCGATGCCCGGACTGGAAAAGCTCACGCCCGCGCACACCGCCAGCATCGCCAAGCTGATGATCGGCACTCACCAGCAGGCGGCGCTCAATCTTGAGAAGAACGGTTCGGCTGATCTCTCGTTTAGTGCGCCGGGACTCTCGCGCTTTCGCGTCAACATCTTTATGCAGCGCGGCACGCATGCCATCGTGATGCGCGTCATCCCTTCGCGCCCGCCGCGCTTTGAGGACTTTGATCTGCCGCCGCAGCTCAGAGACATCTGCGAGCTGAAAAACGGAATCGTCCTCGTCACAGGCCCGACGGGCTCCGGCAAAAGCTCTACGCTGGCGGCCGTCATCGATCTGATAAACGAGACCAAGTTTTATCACATCGTGACCATCGAAGACCCCATAGAGTTTTTGCATCAACATAAGAACTCGACTGTTCACCAGCGCGAGCTTCATTCCGATACGCCGGACTTTGCGCTCGCGCTGCGTGCGGCGCTCAGGCAAGCGCCGAAGGTCATCCTCGTCGGCGAGATGCGTGACCGTGAGACCATAGAGGTCGCGCTCGAAGCAGCAGAGACCGGCCACCTTGTGCTCTCCACGCTGCACACGATTGACGCTTCCAAGACCGTTGATCGCATCATCGGCGTCTTCCCCAAAAACGAAGAGCCCGCGATACGCAAACGTGTCGCGCAATCATTTCGCTATATCGTCTCGCAGCGCCTGATTCCGCGCGCGGACAAGAGCGGCCGCGTCGCCGCCGTCGAAATACTGAAATCGACTGCGCGCACCAAAGAATACGTCGAGAAAGGCGAACAGGAAGGCAAATCCCTGATCGACGCGATGGAACAAGGCGAGCAGGAAGGCATGCAAACCTTCGACGCCGTGATCGAAGGTCTGATCCGCAAAGGCGTCGTCAACATAGAGGACGCCATGCCCTATGCCTCGAACTCCAATAACTTGCTTCTGCGCCTGGCCGATTTCGGCGGAGGCGGCGGAGCGGAGGCGGCCAAACCTTCGACGCCGACTGCGACCAAAGGCGATGATTCGATGCTCGATATGATCGAACGCTGAAGAGGCGCTTACCTGTTTTTCCCATGCCGTTGATAAATGAGAGCGAAAAGGCCGCGACGCTGGACTCTTTGCAGGAGTCTGTCGCACGGCTTGAGAGCGAGATCGGAAAGGTCATCGTCGGTCAGCGCGAAGTCGTGCGACAGATTATGATCTCCGTCGCGGCGGGCGGACACTGCCTGCTGCGCGGCGTCCCCGGTCTAGCCAAAACCCTGCTCGTCAAAACACTGGCCGAGGCGCTCTCGCTACGCTTTAATCGCATACAGTTCACGCCTGACCTGATGCCTTCGGACATCACCGGCACGGAGGTCATAGAGGAAGAGCGCACGACAGGCCGTCGCGAGGCGCGCTTTATCAATGGGCCCATCTTCGCCAACATCGTTCTGGCAGACGAGATCAACCGCGCTCCGCCAAAGACGCAGGCCGCGCTGCTCGAAGCGATGCAGGAGAATCAAGTGACGGCGGGCGGCGTGCGCTATACGTTGGAGCGGCCCTTCTTCGTGCTCGCGACGGAAAATCCGATTGAGCAGGAGGGAACTTATCATCTGCCCGAAGCGCAGCTTGATCGCTTTCTGTTCGAGATCGTCATAGATTACCCGGCGGCGGAAGAAGAGCGACGGATCATCGCGCTCACGACAGCAAACCGCACGACGGATGTGCGTCCAGTTCTTGACGGCGCTCAACTTTTGCGCATTCAGGAAGTCGTGCGCGACGTGCCCGCTGCATCTAACATCGTGGACTTTGCCGCGCGACTGGTACGCGCCAGCCGTCCGGGCACAGTGGATGCCGCCCCTTATGCGACGGAGCATGTGCGCTGGGGCGCAGGCCCCAGGGCCGGACAGGCTTTGATTCTGGGAGCGAAGGCGAGCGCGCTTTTGGACGGACGCTTCGCCGTCGGGTTTGATGACGTGCGCCGCGTGGCATATCCTGTGCTGCGTCATCGCATTCTCCCCAACTTTCGCGCAGAGGCCGAGGGCATAGGGGCTGAAGCGATCATCGGCGAGCTGCTTCGCGCCACGCCGGAAGATGCCGGGCCTGCCTCGCGCGATGTAAAATAGCTTCGCGCCGAAAAAGTTTCGTGGTCTCGTCAAGGGAGAAATTGGATTATGTTGTACCAACGCCCCAGTAGATTTCTCTCTCCCCTGTTGATCGTAGCTTTGCTCTGCGGCCTGACTCTCGCGCCGCCCCTGGCCGACTTTGCCTCGGCACAATCAAGATCGAAACGTAAGGCCAGCACTCAGACACGCAGACGCACGCCCGCGCGTCGTGCCGAGCCGCGCAGGCGCGCTCGACAGGAAAGCGTCAGCCCGGAGACGGAAGTCGCAGGGGCGACCGATCAAGTGGATGCCGGTAACGCTTCTTCCGGCGCTGCGATTGACGACGGCGTGCGCGCAGACCTGCCCACGGGCGGCGAGCTGCGCATAGAGAATCGTCGCGGCAGCGTGAGCGTAGAGGTCTGGAATGAAAGACACGTCTCTGTGACGGCAAAGGTCGAAGGAAAATTGCCAGCGCGTTCGCCCGTCCTGATTCAGAGAACGGAGAGCCTGCTCAACATCGGCGTCGTGCGCGCCAGCGGCAGCAGCCGAAGAGCCGCAGCGACATCTCAGCGCGTAGACTTGATATTGCGTATTCCCGAACGCTCGCTGACAGAGATCATCACCGTGAACGGCGAAGTTTCTGTGCGCGGTCTGCCCGCTTCACTTGTAGTCAAAACCACTGCGGGCGATATTTCGGCGGAGCTTCCCGCGAGCGCCGATATGGACGTAAAGGCCGAGACCAGAACCGGCAGCATAGACTCTACGCTGCCGACCGTTGGGCCAACCGGCGCGAGCGAGCGAGACTTTCATGCTACTCTGGGCGCAGGAAGTCACGCGGTCACGCTTCGTTCAGAGCGTGGAAGCATTACGCTTTCGCCTTCAACGGCGATGACCTCGACGGCTAATACTTCTGTCGCGGCAGTCTCAAGCACACCTGCGCCTCAAACGTCTCGCACAGTCACGCCTGGAGAGGATACGACAACAAGTGAGCGCCGGATGCCGCCGACGCTCAACGGCTCGGGCACAAATGCGACAGCGGGCTCGGGCTCGCCCGCTTCTGCCACGACGGGCCCGGAGGAAGTTGACGAAGGCGATGTCGTGCGCGTCGATACGGAGCTGGTGACGCTTAACGTGAGCGTCGTCAGTCGCGGCTCTAATCGCGGCCTGCCGGATTTGAAGCAGAAAGATTTCCGGCTCTACGAAGACGGAGCCGAGCAACAGATAGAGCATTTCAACTCCGCCGCCGCGCCTTTTAATCTGGTGCTGCTGATTGATCTTTCCGGCTCGACGAAGGAGGTCGTCAGTATCATACGCAATGCGGCGCTACGCTTCGTCGCCGCCACGCGCCCTGCTGATCGTATCGCGGTCGTGACTTTCGCCAATACTCCCGTCGTCGTCTCGCGCCTGACCGATGACAGAGACGCTTTGCGCCGCCGCATCAATTCGATAGAAGAGCCCGTGGGCAGCACCAAGGTTTATGATTCAATCGCTTTTACGATGGAGGATGTGCTGCGTGATGCCGGGCCGTCGCGGCGCAACGCCATCGTCTTGATGAGCGATGGTCTGGACAGCACTATGCCGAACGTGACGGGCGAAGGCTCCGTGATCGATTACAAAGAGCTGCTCGGTCGTGTACAGGAGTTCGACGGCGTCTTCTATTCGCTGTGGCTCAACACGGAATACCCCGCCTTAAGCGATCTGGATGTGCAGCCCGAGACGGTTGACCTTGCGCACGACCGTATGAAAGAACTGTCGGAGGCGGGCGGCGGAATGTTTTATGAGGTCGAGAAGCTGGAAGATTTGGCTGGGGCTTACGAGCGCGTCGTCGCAGACCTGGGCACGCTCTACAGTCTGGGCTATCGCCCGACGAACAGGCAGCGCGACGGTAAATGGCGGGCCATACGCATCGCCATCGCGCGCCCCGAAGCGGTCGCACGCGGCAAACGCGGCTATTACGCGAACTAAGAGCTTGTAATAAAATCGAATCGCGAGACTTTCCGGGCAAAAATTCAGACAGGGATGGACAGGATGAACAGGATAAAGGCAGAAAGAACTGCGCCCGTCCGTAAGTCTTTTTTATCCTGTCTATCCTGTCCATCCCTGTTAATTTCTTTCTCTTCATGGACATTGCTTTGCGTTCGCCCGCTTCATGTTGTCTGCTGCTTACTGCTGATGACCTACTGCGCGCAGCAGTCGCCAGTTGGCGCGCAGGTTGTCGATCTGCCGCAGCCGCCACGCTGGCAAAAGTCTGATGACACGGACACCGTCCGCATCGAGACAGACCTTGTAGACCTTAACGTCAGCGTCTTTGCGCGCGACCGACAACAGCAGCAGCGCAGTAGCAGCGACGTGGGCCCATTACAGCAAAAAGATTTTATGGTCTTTGAGAACGGCGTGGCCGAAGAGATAACTTTTTTCGCCTCGGCCTCTGCGCCACTCGATCTGGTGCTGCTGCTCGATCTTTCAGGATCGACGAGTGACAAGCTCGATCTGGTTCGTAAATCCGCGCGTCGCTTTGTCGAAGCCGCGCGTCCCAATGATCGGATCAGCGTCGTCACTTTTACGGACACGGCGCGCATCGTTGCGCCTCTGATGACCGATCACAAAGAGCTTATCTCGCGCATTAAGAAGATAGAGAAGCCGCGCGGCGGGACGAATTTCTGGGATGCCCTGCGTTACGTGTTGACCGCTGTGCTTGGCAACTCCGGCGGAGTGCGGCGCAGCGCCGTCGTCTGTATGACGGACGGTGTGGATAATGCTTTGCCGGATGTACCGGGCGATGGCTCGCTGACGAGCTTCACAGCTTTGATGGAGGTCGTCCGCCGCTCCGGCTCAATCGTGCTTCCGATCTATCTGGATACGGAAGAGGAGATGGTTCTACAGGGGCGCGCCGTCGCGCAGGCCTATTTTCTGGCGCGCCAGCAGCTCGCGATTCTGGCCGAAGAGAGCGGCGGCATTCTTTACCAGGCGCGCAGGGTGGAAGACTTGAAGGGCGTCTACGAGCAAGTGATCAGCGACCTCAGCACTGTTTACAGCATCGGTTATCGCCCGACGAACAGAGAGCGCGACGGCTCTTGGCGCGCCGTCAACGTGCGGCTCATCGGACGCACAGACCTCGCCGTCCGCACCAAGCGCGGTTACTACGCACGGTAAATCAGGATATGAGATTTAGTTGACATAGATCGTAAAACGGTAGTGTGTCAGTTTGGAGAATTGAGTGTGCAGAGCGTTAAGACTCAACACAGAGACACAGAGAGCACAGAGGAGGCACAGAGTATTTGAAGTTCATTCAAACCTCCGTGCTTCCTCCGTGTCCTCTGTGCCTCTATGGTGAATAGCAACTTTCATCACACTCAATCTCAAATTGAATCACTACTCATATCCGGCAGGAGAAAGCATCTTGGACGAACTCATATATGCATCGGCGACACACTTAGCGCGTGCCATTCTTGACAGAGAGGTCTCTGCAGAAGAGGTCGTCAATGCGACCATTGAACGTATAGAGTCTGTTAATCCTCTGATCAATGCGGTCGTGCAGTTAAGATCGGACGCTGCCCGCAGTGAGGCGCGCGAGGCGGACGCCTCACTGGCGCGCGGCGAGATTAAGGGGCCGCTGCACGGTCTGCCTATTACCATCAAGGATGCTTTTGAGACGGAAGGTATTATCTCGACTTCGGGGACGAAGGGGCGCGCATCTTTCATGCCCACTGAGGACGACGCGGCGGTCGCCAGATTGCGCGCCGCAGGTGCGATCATTCTCGGTAAAACGAACGTGCCAGAATTGAGCCTGGCCTTCGAGAGCGACAATCTGATCTATGGCCGGACGAACAATCCATATGATCTGTCGCGCACGCCGGGCGGCAGCAGCGGCGGCGAAGCGGCGATCATCGCGGCGGGCGGCTCGCCCTTAGGATTGGGCTCAGACCTCGCGGGCAGCATACGTCTTCCATCTCACTTTTGCGGCATCGCCGGTTTAAAGCCGACCACCGGGCGCATCCCCCGGACTGGAAATTTTCCGCCTCGTGGCGGGCTCTCGACAGACCTTTCGCAGGCCGGGCCGATGGCTCGCCGCGTCGAAGACCTGGCACTGATGCTCCCCCTTATCGTCGGAATGGATTGGCGCGATCCGACGGTTGTGCCCATGCCGCTGGGATCTCCCGCGTCGGTTGACCTCAAGGGACTGCGCGTAGCCTTTCACACGGATAACGGGATCGCTACGCCTACATCCGAGACGATTGAGATTGTCAGGAGCGCTGCCCGCGCGCTCACAGATACGGGCGTCAGGGTGGACGAAGCGCGCCCCGAAGGAATTGAAGAGACTTACGAGTTGATGCATAGCATCCTGGGTGCGGACGGCGGTGCAGGCATAGCGGGACTACTTCGTATGGCCGGAACGGTTGAAACGCATCCGCTCATGCAGCGCGTGCAGAAGCTACTCAGTCCACGCGCCATCTCGACGGCAGAGCTGGGCACAGTGCTGCTGCGTCTATACAGATTCCGTGGCCGTATGCTCGCCTTTATGGAGCAGTACGATGCGATCATCTCTCCGGCCTGCGCGCATCCGGCGATGCCGCACGGCAACAGCTTCGAGGATGCAGCGGGCGCTGCCTTCAGCTACACCATGACCTACAACCTGACGGGTTGGCCCAGCGTCGTCGTGCGCGGCGGCACATCGCCCGAAGGTCTGCCCATAGGAGTCCACATCGCCGCCCGTCCCTGGCGCGAAGACGTAGCATTAGCCATCGCCTCTGAGATAGAAAAGACTACGGGCGGATGGCAACGACCACCGCTTTGACGCAGCGTTAATCGGGACATGTTTGGACGCCTGTCCGGCGTGCCTGTATAATTTGCATTTGCCCCGGCACGCTTTGCCAAGACTATTCAAAGAAAAGGTGGCCTCGTGACCTTGATACGTAATCGTCGTTTAAAAGACTTGTGCGTCAGGCCCGGCCTGTTCTTCGTCTCCAATCTTATATTTTCGCTGTTGCTGTTTGCCGTGCCTACTGTCAATGCTCAGCAGTCTTCGGCGGGCAGAGCGATGAGATTGGGCAAGATCGAATTCACTGGCCTGCAAAGCCACACGCAGGAAGAGGCCATCGCCGCGAGCGGATTGAAGATCGGGCAGATGGTTGACGTTCCGGCTCTGGATGCCGCCGCACAGCGACTCCTTGATAGCGGCCTCTTTAAAAACCTTAGTTACCGTCTGCGCACCAACAGCGATCAGGCCACGGTGATCTTCAAGGTCGAGGAAGAGAAGGGCGCAGCCGCGCCTGTCCAGTTCGATAACTTCGTATGGTTCAGCGATGAAGAGTTAAGGACCGCCATACGAAGGACAGTTCCATCCTACGACGGCACAGCGCCAGATAGCGCCGTCAACGGCATCACCAGCGCCTTGCAGCGATTGCTCGACGAGCGAAAAATTCCCGGACATGTCGCATACATGCCGTCTGCAAATCTTGCTGGCGGTGACGGCAGTCACATGTTTAGCGTCGCTGACGTAAAGATACCGATCTGTACAGTCCACTACACGGGCGCGGCGGTCATCAAGGAAGACGAGTTGTTGAAGCATTCAAGCGCGCTGATTACCGAAGATTACTCAAAGAGTTTCGTTCAAGCCTTTGCGCAGGCCAATCTGAAGCCGCTCTATCGCGAGCGAGCACATCTGCGCGCACGCTTTCGCGCTCCACAGGCGAAGCTGGAAACAGCGGGCGCTGGCAACTGCAAAGACGGCGTCACAGTTACGATACCTGTCGAAGAAGGTCTGGCTTACTCCTGGGACAAAGCGGAGTGGGGCGGCAACGAGGCCCTCACGGCTGCGGAGCTGGACGCGGCGCTGGGAATGAAAGCGGGCGAGCTAGCCAACGGTCTGAAGATCGACAAGGGAATAAAATCCGTACTAGACGTTTACGGGACGAAGGGTTATCTGACGGCGCGTGTCGAGCCGGTTCCGTCTTTTGAAGATGCAGGCAAGCGCGTGACCTACCGTATGGAGGTCAAAGAGGGCCCGCAGTATCATATGGGACAGCTCAACATCACTGGTCTTTCAGAGAGCGCGAGCAATCGCTTGAGAGGAAAATGGACGCTGCTCTCGCGCGAGGTCTACGACGATACTTACCTTGGCAGGTTTTTAAAAAGCGCGATCACCCCAGACCTCTTTAATGAGGGCGAGGCCCCGCCCAAAGGCGTGAAGACCGTGGTCAAGCCGGACAAGGAAAAGCTGACCGTCGATGTGACGATAAATTTCCAGCAATAATTTGTCTTTCCCCTTTTGTCGATCCCAGCGCGCGAAACTTCTCGTCAGTCGACACGTATCAAACGATGACACGTGAGCTATCGGCTTGATACTTATGTCAGCGCGGCGTGTTTGCGCGCTGCTGCTTTTCCGCCTCCTTGAATCTCCAATCGCTATGCCGAGTTCGCCTCTAACGGAACGATTGCTAGACGCCGACGTGCTCGCCTCTATCGGGCGGCTAGACCTGGTGGCGCGCACCGTCGTCGAAGGCTTTTTGATCGGACTGCACAAGAGCCCTTATCGCGGTCTCTCGCAGGAGTTCGCGGAGCACAGGCCCTATATCGCCGGTGACGAGATGCGCCGCATAGACTGGCGCGTCTATGCGCGAACAGACAGGCTCTATGTCAAAGAGTTCGAGGAAGAGACCAACGCTGCTGTCAGATTGCTGCTCGACATAAGCGGGTCGCTCAAGTTTACGCCGCGAAAGGTAAGCAAGCTGGATTATGCGCGTTACCTTGTGGCGTCGCTCGCGTATCTGGCGACGAAACAGAACGACCGCGTCGGTCTGGTCTGTTTCAACGACGAGGTGAGAGAGCGCCTGCGCACGCGCGGCGGAGAGCGCCACCTGCACACAGTCCTCGCCACGCTTGAGCGCATAGAGGCTGGCGGGCACACGCGCATCAATCATGTGTTGCTCGCGGAAGCGGCGCAGTGGAAACGGCGCGGCTTGACCATCCTCGTCTCAGACCTTTATGACGAAGGGCCGGAGATTGTTCAGGCCGTCTCGCGCGTGCGGCGTGTCGGTCATGATGTAATCGTCATGCACCTGCTGGATCGCGCGGAGAAGACGCTCGAACAGCACGGCACATACGAGTTTCGTGATCTTGAGACGGGACAGACGCTGCTCGCCGACGCACAGAGCGTGCGTCGCTCTTACGTTGAGCGTATGGAGAGCGAGCGCCGGTACTTTCGCCGCGAATTCGAGCTGGCAGGGGCCGATTATGTCGAGCTTGACACGGCAGAGCCGCTCGATCGCGCCCTCGCCAGTTATCTTCGCCGAAGAAAAGCCAGAGGAAAGTGGTAAGAGGATAAACTCTGAGCGAACCGTAGAGCTAAACGACTGTATCGATTCTTTCGACTGCGCTGTTTTTCGTAGATTACGCCCTGTTTTTTTTGAATAACTCTCCCTTGATCTACTTTTGTCCTCGCGAGTTTTATGTCATTTCTCGCTCCCTTCACGTTGATCGCGTTCTTGT
>DATLMN010000250.1:0-47824 GCA_035537255.1 Pyrinomonadaceae bacterium
GGACTAAAACTATCTCTCCGCTATCGGTCGTGATGATGAGATGCCCGCTCGCCAGAAGCAACGGGCCGTAGCCATAGCGACCGCCCTTCCATTTACGCTCGCCGCTGTTTGCATCAACGCAGGTCAGGATGCCCTCGTCCAGACCATACACATATCCATTATGAAGAACAGAGCTATTAAACTTGTTCTTCATAGAGTTGTTCTCCCAGACCTTGCGCGCCGTAAAGCTCTTGCCAGACCCTATGACTTCGACCAGCGCCGCTCCCTTGCCGTATCCCGCTGAGATAAAGAAGCGATTCTGATTGACCACGATGGGCTGCGAGACGTTGATGCTCGCGCTGTTCTGCCAGGGCGTCTCCCACAGCAGCGCGCCGTCTTCCGGAGCAACGCCGACGATGCGGCTGGCCGTGACCACCAAGACCTGCCGCCTGCCCGAGAGCGTGACTAACATCGGAGAGGTATAAGATGCTTGATCGCTTAGCGCTCGCCAAAGCGGTGCGCCGCTCAATCTGTCATAGGCCACAATCGATTTGCCCGAACTTCCGCCCGGCAGCACGATCACCTTGTTATCTACGATCAGAGGCGATGCGGCCATGCCCCACTCTATGTTCTGCGCGCCGTTGTCTGTCAGGATATTGCGATTCCAGATCAGCTTTCCCGTCTTTGCATCCAGACAACGAAACTCGCCCGCAGCGCCGAGCGCGTAAACGCGACCGTCATGCCAGACGGGAGTGGCGCGAGGGCCATCGCCGCCCAGGGATTCGCGAAACTCCGCGTTCCAGGCGTTGGTCCAAAGCTCGCGTCCCGTCTCGACATCATAAGCCGCGATGACTTCCTGATTGCGCCGTTGCTCGATTGTGTAGGCGCGCCCCTCCGCGATGACGAAAGAGGCGTAGCCGCCCCCGACTGGCTGCTTCCACATCTGCGGCAAACCGCCCGCAGGCCAGCTTGTCTTTATCGCCACCTCGTCATAGCGGCCATCACGCATGGGCCCACGAAAATCTATCCAGTAATTTCGCGCCGGTGCGTTTGCTTCGCCGGCGTGAGCCGTGCTCGCCGCGCCGTTGGCGTTGAGAGTCGTCTCTTGCGCCGTTTGCGCAGCCGGGTCAGTTGCTGATGGCGCGTTCGCATTTGCCGTAGAGCTTACTGTACTTTGCGCAGCCTGTTGTCGCTGCTCTGCGCGGTGGCGCTCCAGCTCCGTGTAGTGTGCCTCGTTCGAGCTGCGACGCACGGCTGTGAAGAGATAAACGTAGCCCGCAAGGAGCGCGACTAGACAGAGCGAGCCGAGAACTTTTTTCTGTGTGTTGAAGTCGCGGCGCGCGAGCAGCAGCGCCAGACCGACGGGGGGCAAAAGAATTGATGCGACGACAAGCGCCGTCATCGAGCGATACCAGGGCGTTGACTCTGCTTGCTCGAACATCTGTCACTCCATTCCTGAGCGGAGGCTGTCGCTCATTCGGATCAATAAACTTTTCGCGGTTGACGTAATCTTAAACTGACAAAGAGGCTCACCACAGAGGCACAGAGAACACAGAGGTTACACAGAGCGTTGATAGATTCAACCCTCCGTGTCGTCTCCGTGTCCTCTGTGTCTCTGTGGTAAGTTGCAACTTGCACAACTCTCAATTTCAAGTTGACCCATTACCTCAAAATGAATTGTACATCCCCTTTAATTTTGAATATACAAGGCCGGACTCTTTTTACTATATTTTTACAACACTTTTTCCGAAGAGAACATACTATTACCTTAACCGAAGAGGTAGAAACTTATACGAACTCATTTCGTAAAATCATTTGTCAGAGGTTAGTCGGGACAAGCATGGACGAAAGAGATTTAGATAAAGGGACGAGCATTCGGTTCTAGTCGTCGCTCGTTCATCGCTTAGTCTGACGGCAATGCTTCCACTTCTTATGAAACATGAATGCGGACGAACTCTTTTAAGGTAAAGCGAAGATGAATGCGCTGCTATCGATGTTGATCTCGGCCTTCTTGGTACTTCTTCTATTCTCTGCGAACGCGGCGCGGGCAGCCGATTGGGCGGACTGGCGCGGGCCACATCGCGACGGCATCTCCGAGGAGAAGAACCTGCCCGCGAAATGGTCTGCGGCGGGAGAGAACCTTTCATGGAAAGCGCCCTACGGCGGACGCTCAGCGCCCATCGTCATGGGCGATAGAGTCTTTCTGCAAAATTCGGCGGGCAGCGGCGAAACCCTGCAAGAGCGCGTCGTGTGTCTCAACGCCGATACGGGAAAACTTCTGTGGGAGCATCGCTTCAACGTTTATCTGTCGGACGTGCCGCCGCATCGTGTGGGTTGGGCTTCGCCCGTCGGCGATCCCTCCACGGGTAATGTTTATGTGCTGGGCGTGGGCGGCACATTGCTCTCTTTGTCCAGGGATGGAAAGCTGTTGTGGGAGCGCTCGCTCGGCGAAGACTTCGGATTGCTGACGACGCACGGCGGGCGCACTGTCTCTCCGATCATCGAAAATGAGTTGGTGATCGTCTCCGGCGTCACCTTCGGTTGGGGAGATCAATCGCGCGGCGCGCATCGCTTCATAGCCTTTGATAAGAAGACGGGAGAAACCGTCTGGGTCAGCTCGCCTAACATACGTCCTTATGATACGACCTACGCGCCGCCCATCGTCGCGGATGTCGCGGGCACGCGCCTGCTCATACAGGGAGGCAGCGACGGGCACGTTCATGCTTTGAAGCCGCAGACGGGCGAGCTGGTCTGGAAATACGAGATTAGTAAGCGCGGCCTCAACACGGGCGTCGTCGTCAAGGGAACGACGGCCATCCTGACGCACAGTGAAGAGAATCTGGATTCGAGCGAGATGGGGATGATCGCCGCCGTCGATGCTTCGGCCAGAGGGACTATCGCGAAAGAGCAGGTCAAATGGATCGTCAAGGGATGGCAGGGTGGATTCTCTTCTCCCGTGCTTGACGGTGATCGTTTTTATCAGGTCGATAACGGGGCAAATCTGGCGGCCTTCGATACGGCCACGGGCAAACAGTTGTGGCTGCAAAATCTGGGCACGATTCAGAAAGCCTCGCCCGTGCTGGCCGACGGTAAGCTGTATGTCGGGACGGAGAACGGAAAATTCTTTATCCTCAGACCGGGGGCTTCGGGCTGCGAGATTCTGGACGAAGATCAGCTCGGAACAGAGGCTCAGCCGGAAGCGATCATAGGCTCCGTGGCAGTCGCCAACGGGCGCATCTATCTGGTCACTGACAGCGCGCTTTATTGCATAGGCAAAAAGTCGAACGCACAGGCCACTCCGTCGAACACCGCAACAACAGTAGAACGAGCGCCCGCTGGCGCGAGCATCGCACACGTGCAGGTCATACCTACGGAACTGATTCTTAAACCCGGCGAGAGTGCGAGCTTTCGCGTGCGTCTCTTTGACGATCACGGGCGCTTGATACGCGAGGAAGAGAATGCCGCATGGTCACTCGAAGGCTTGCGCGGCGAAGTGTCGAAGGGCAAGTTCAATACATCTTCAGAAGCGATTGCGCAAGCTGGGCTGGTCAAGGCGACCGTCGGTCAAACGACGGGCGCGGCGCGCGTGCGCGTTGTGCCGCCGCTGCCATGGACGGAGAACTTCGATGCTCTGGCAGTGGGAAGTATTGTGCCTACGCATTGGGCCAACGCGACCGGAAAATATGCCATACGCGAGATGGATGGAACGAAGGTCTTGGTCAAGACGACCGAAGGCTCTTCACTGATGACGCGCGCGCGCTCCTTTATGGGCCCGGCGAGCTTTGCCAACTACACCATCGAAGCCGATGTGCGCGCGACGCAGAAGCGCCGTCAGCTGGGCGATGCCGGAGTGATCGCGCAAAGATATGCGCTCGTGCTCTTCGGTAACGCGCAGAAGCTTGAGATCGCGCCCTGGCAGCCTGAAGTCAAACGCACGACCGACGTGCCCTTCCCCTGGAAGGCAGACACCTGGTATCGCATCAAGCTACAGGTCGAAAATCTCCCGGACGGTCGTGTTCGTGCGCGCGGGAAAGCCTGGCCCGTCGGCGAAGCAGAGCCGCAGGCTTGGCTGATAGAACATATCGACCCGATTCCGAATCGTCAGGGAAGCCCGGGCATCTTCGCCAACGCGCTGGCGGAAGTCTATTTCGATAACCTGAAAGTGTACTCGAACAAATGAGAGAGCAAAAAATGGTCAGCAGTCAGCCAAAAGCAGTGAGCGTAAAGTTAGTGAAGATGAATGGAGCACAAACGAAAACCGTCAGGGCATCATTGGCGGCGCTGCTCTTCAGCGCCCTGTTGATCTCGCTGCTCACCGCTCACAGCTCACGACTCACGGCCTCTGCGTCCGATCCGGGCACGGGCGATTGGCCCATGTGGGGCGGCACGCCTGACCGTAACATGACCTCGAATATGAAGGGGTTGCCGACGACGTGGGACGTGCAGAAGAAGACGAACGTCAAATGGGTCGCGCAGTTGGGCTCACAAACCTACGGCAACATCACCGTCGCGGGCGGCGTCGTTTTAGTCGGCACAAACAATGAAGGCAAGCGTGATCCGAAAGTCACCGGCGATAAAGGCATCCTGATGGCCTTCAGAGAATCCGACGGCGCTTTCCTGTGGCAGGTAGTACACGACAAGCTCGTGGCCGGACGCGTCAACGACTGGCCTTTTCAGGGCATAGCCTCTTCACCGCTCGTCGAAGGAGACCGCGTCTATTACGTCTCGAACCGTGCCGAGTTGATGTGCGTAGACTTGCAGGGCTTTGCCGATAAAGAGAACGACGGCCCCGTGACTGATGAGAAAGCGACGGGCGAGTTCCAGGCCGATGTCGTCTGGAAGCTGGACATGATGGACGAGGTCGGCACGTTTCCACATAACCTTGCAAACTCCTCGCCCGTCTCTTACGGCGAAATGATTTTTGTCAGCACCTCGAACGGTCAGGACGAAAGCCACGTCAATATTCCTTCGCCACGCGCGCCCGCGATCATCGCTGTTAATAAAAAGACTGGCAAGGTGGTCTGGGAGGACGCTTCGCCCGGCGACAAGATTCTTCACGGGCAATGGTCAACGCCGAGTGTCGGCAAGATCGCGGGAGTCGACATGGTCGTGATGGGCCAGGGCGACGGATGGGTGCGCGGCTATGAAGCAGCGACGGGAAAAAAGCTCTGGGAGTTCGACACTAACCCGAAGGATTCCGTCTGGCCCAAGACGCGCAACGAGATCATCTCGACACCGGTCATCTACGAAGACAGGGTTTATATAGCGAACGGTCAGGACCCGGAGCACGGCGAAGGCGTCGGCCACATGTATTGCATAGACGCTACAAAACGTGGCGACATTACGAAGACGGGCCTGGTCTGGCACTACGACAAAATACGCCGTTCTATCTCGACCCCAGCGATTCGTGACGGGCTCGTTTACCAGCCGGATTTCAGCGGCTTCCTTCATTGTCTGGATGCCAAGACGGGACAGGCTTACTGGACGCACGACATGTTAGCAGCCGTGTGGGGCTCGCCCCTGCTTGTCGATGGACGGCTTTACTTAGGCGACGAGGACGGCGATGTCGTCATCATGCAGGCCGGGAAGGAGAAAAAAATCCTGGCGGAGATCAACATGGGCAGCAGTGTTTACAGCACGCCCGTTCCGGCCAACGGAGTTCTGTTCATCACCAATCGCAACCAGCTTTTCGCGCTGGCTGCCAACGCGCCCGCCAAAAGCGGCGCTGATAAAAAATGATTTATGCGTTGGAGCGTTATGCAAAAAATTCTCTCTCTACTCTTTTGCCTTTGCCTATGCATGGCTACGGTTACTTTAGTGCAGGCGCAGAACTGGCCCTCGTTTCGTGGCAGTAATGCTTCGGGCGTCGCCGACGGTCACAAAACTGCTGTCAGTTGGAATATCGAAAAATCGCAGAACATCGCCTGGAAAACTGCTATTCCTGGCCTCTCGCACGCGAGCCCGATAGTCTGGGGCACGCGCGTCTTCGTCATCACGGCCGTCGGCGAGACCAACAGTTCATTCAAACCTAAAGACAGAGGAATAGGTTTAGCCGACGATACGGCGAAGCACACCTGGCGCATCTACTGTCTGGATAAACAATCGGGGCGCATCCTCTGGGAACGCACAGCGTATGAGGGCGTGCCGCGCGCCAAACGTCACGTCAAGGCGACGCAGGCCAACGCCACGCCCGCGACCGACGGCAAGTATGTCGTCGCCATCTTCGGCTCTGAAGGGCTGGCCTGCTTCGACATGAATGGCAAGCTCATCTGGAAACAGGATTTGGGAATCCTCAATCCCGGATACGCAGGCATGCCGGACTCCGAATGGGGGCATTCCAGCTCGCCGATCATCTACAGGAATCTGGTCATCGTTCAAGCGGACGGGCAAAAACAATCATTCATCGCCGCTTACAATCTACAGAATGGAAAGCAGGTCTGGCGCGTAGAGCGTGGAGAGCTTCCCAGTTGGGGAACTCCCGTCGTCTATGAAGGCAAGACGCGCACGGAGTTAATCAGCGACGCCGGCCGCTACGCGCGCGGCTATGATCCGCTGACGGGAAAAGAACTCTGGCGATTCTCCCAAAACAACATCGAAGTAAAAATGCCCGCGCCCGTCATCGCGCATAATCTGATCTACATCACGGGCGGTAACCCTGCGGGCAGTCCTATCTATGCTATTCGTCCCGGCGCGACGGGCGACATCTCTTTGAAAGCCGGAGAAGAGTCGAATCAATTTGTCGCATGGCGGCTCGGTCGCGGAAGCTCTTACACGGGCACGCCGCTCGTCTACAATGATTATCTTTATATCTCAGCCGACAACGGAGTCCTCTCCGCCTACAATGCCAAAACGGGTGAGCGCATCTATCAGGAACGCCTGCCAAGCTCGTTTAGCGCATCGCCCGTGGCGGCTGATGGCAAACTGTATCTGTCGAGCGAAGACGGCGAGGTCTTTGTCGTTCGCGCCGGGCCGAAGTTCGAGCTGCTGGCGACCAATTCGATGAATGAGGCATTGATGGCGACTCCGGCCATCTCCGACGGAATAATCATCCTGCGCTCGCAGAACTATCTCTACGGCATCGCGGAACGGGCTACTGCATCGCCGAAGCGCGCCGATTAGCAAGAGCCTCTTAATACGGGCCTCGTAGGGTTTATGGAAGCCTTCGATTTTCAATCTCGCACGCGCGTCCTCTTCCGAGCGGGCGCGCTCGATTCTTTAGGCACGCTGGCGCGCGAGCTAAAATTCACGCGCACCCTTCTGGTCGCAGACGGTGGGCTGGTCGAAGCCGGTTACGTTGATCGTGCGCGCGAGCTTCTGATTAAAGAAGATGTCGAGGTCTTCGCCTTTCATGATTTCGATGTCAACCCGGACGAGTCGATGATCGAACGTGGTCGTCGCTTCGCCGCATCTTTAAAGATCGATTCGATCATAGGGCTTGGCGGTGGAAGCTCTCTGGATTGCGCCAAGGGTATCAACTTTCTGTTAACGTGCGGCGGGCGGATGCGGGACTATCAGGGCTACGGCAAGGCCACGCGACCTTTGCTTCCGATGATCGCTGTTCCGACCACCAGTGGAACAGGAAGCGAAGCGCAAAGCTATGCGCTCATTTCCGACGCGACTACTCACGAGAAGATGGCCTGCGGAGACCCCAGCGCTGCCTTTCGTATCGCGATACTCGATCCGCTTCTTACAGTTTCTCAACCAGCAAGCGTGACGGCGCAGTCGGGCTTTGACGCCATCGCACACGCGGTCGAAACTTACGTCACAACAAAACGCAACGCCCTCTCAGACCTCTTTTCGCGTGAAGCGTGGCGACTGCTCGAAGCAAATTACGAGCGTGTGCTGGCCGAGCCCGAAAATCTGGAAGCGCGAGGCGCAATGCAGTTGGGCGCTTACTTCGCAGGACTAGCGATTGAGAATTCGATGCTCGGCGCGACGCACGCCTGCGCCAATCCTTTAACCTCGCGTTACGGCACAACGCACGGCGCGGCCATCGCTGTGCTCCTTCCTTCGGTCGTGCGCTGGAACGCAGAAGTCGCAGGAGCGCGTTACGCAGAGCTTTTAAGATGTGCGATTAACTTAAACGGCTTCGCGGCAATAACGGAACCGGGCGACGTGTTGGCCAGGCGTCTGGAACAGTTGGCCGCAGCAGGCAAGCTAAAGGTTCGTCTTGGCGAGATGGGCGTGGCGAAAAGCGATCTTCCCTCGTTAGCCGAAGATGCCGCAGAGCAGTGGACTGGCCGTTTTAATCCCAGACCTTTCGACAAGCAGGGTGCGTTGGAGGTGTACAGGTGCGCTTACTGAAGAGAAGACAGAACGAGAAAGTCGAAAAACAAAAAGGACGTGGCGCGTGCCGTCTATTTATCTTCGCCTCTCTTATTTTAACTTTCTCTGTTTACCTTTCGTCTTCCGTGCGGGCGCAGGACACGCCCGCGAACAACTGGTCGCAGTTTCGCGGCAATCATCAACTGACGGGCGCATCGCTCTCCGATGTTCCGCGCAGGCTCAGACCGCTGTGGACGTATGAGGCGGGCGATAGCATTGAATCTTCTCCGGCGATTGTCGGCGGCACTGTTTACACGGGGTCGCAGAAGGGCGAACTGGTCGCGCTTAATCTTGAGAACGGTCAGGTCTACTGGAAATATTCTACCGGCAATCCAATCGGCGAATCATCTCCGGCATGGAGCGATAGCTCTGTTTATATCGGAGACCTTGGCGGAGTCCTGCACGCCGTCAACGCGCGTGATGGGCGTGGCCGCTGGACTTTCAAGACGGGCAGCGAGATCAAATCATCGCCCGTCGTCATAGGCGACCGCGTCCTCATAGGCTCATACGACCAGCATCTCTATTGTCTCTCGACCTCTAACGGCGCTGTGCTGTGGAAAGTAAAAACCGGCGGGCCTGTACACGCGACGCCGAGCATACAGAACGGCATCGCTTACATCGCGGGATGCGACGAAATTTTCCGCGCGATACGTCTCTCTGATGGAAGGCAAGTGTTTCAGGTCAGCTCCGGCGCTTACACGGGCGCATCACCGGCGCTGCGCGGGCCGGGCGCTTACTACGGAACATTCAATAACGAAGTCCTGATGGTTAGTCTGACAGACCCCGGCCCACGCTGGCGCTATCGTCATCCGCAGCGCCGCTTTCCTTATTATTCTTCGGCAGCAGTCGTGCATGACCGCATCGTCGTCGGCGGGCGCGATAAGCTTGTGCATTGCATTAGCGGAGAGGGGCAGGGCGTCTGGACTTTCGCGACACGCGCGCGTGTGGAATCTTCACCGGCCATCGCGGGCGGGCGTGTCTTCGTCGGCTCGAACGACGGGCGTTTTTATGTGCTGAGCCTTGCGACGGGCGCGAAGCTGTGGGAGTTCAACGCAGGGGCGGCCGTTTCATCCTCACCTGCAATCGCCAACGGTCGCGTCGTGGTCGGAGCGCAGGACGGCAGGCTCTACTGCTTCGGATAACCGAAGGTCAAGCAGCGGGTCAATTTTGAGATTGAGTGTTGTGGGAATTGTTGTTCACCACAGAGACACAGAGAGCACAGAGGAAGCACAGAGAGATTAAGATCATTCAAGCCTCCGTGCCATCTCCGTGTCCTCTGTGCCTCTGTGGTGAGCCTCAACGTGCTGGATGCTCAATATCGAAACTAACTCACTACCGAAGAGCGGAGTTTATGCTGCGATGGCTTCTCCCTTTTCAACACGCTTCTGCTGCGCGGGAAAGTATCTGTCCAGAGTCTCTCGCTTGGGTTTAGTGGTCAGCCGTGAGACGAGGATCATTAGCAGCGCCGAGACGATCACCATCGGCACGACGGGCATAAAGCCGAAGACGGCAGTGCCGCCAGGCGTTCTTGAAAGCACTTCTGTTCCGCCGATGGCCCAACTGATAGTTGTTTGGCCGGGCGCGGGTGCGGGAACGATCTCCTGATAGATTGCCACCATGACGACGGCGCAGATCGTCCAGACTGTCGACGCGAGCGCCCCCCATTTAGTGCTCCCACGCCAGAAGAGCGCTGCGACGAGCAGCGGCGAAAGTGCCGCATAACCTGAAAAGGCGTACTGGATGGCAAGCTCGAAGATCGTCTCGGGCGCGCGCAGAGCGACGGCGTAAGCAAAGAGCGTCAGCAGAATGACAAAGATTCTTCCTGTCTGTACCTGCGTGCGCTCGCCGAAGCGACGCTTGCCGCCGTAGTAGGCGAACACGTCCTCCGTGAACATGGTCGAGAGCGCGAGTATCTGCGAATCGCTTGCCATCACCGCCGCCATAATCCCTGCGCCTAAAATCCCTGCGAGCCACAGCGGCGCGTATCTTTGGAGCAACTGCAACAACACGTCATCGCCCGCTGCCCGTTCGCGCACCACGTCTCGCTGTTCGGGCGTCATCGTCTTGCCCTCTTGGGCCAAAACTCTGCGCGCCACGATCTTCTGTTCAATCGCGGGAATGTCGCGTGCGTTGTTCGCCACCACTCCGAGAAAAACACAGGGCAGCCAGATCGCCAGAATGCAGAGCGGGTAGAAGATGACAGTCTTTTTGAACTGAGTCATGCGGCGCGCCGTCAGACAAAAAATTGCTATGTGCGGAAAGGCGATGGCCGAGAGCGGAATAAAGGTGTAGCTGAAAAAGTAGTAAGGCGAGATGCGCTCGCGTGTCAGCAGCGGGGCGAACGCCGGCGCTTTCTCAAGCTGTTCGATGGCTCTCTGAAAGCCGCCCATCCCTGCGCCGATGACTATCACTGCAATTGCTCCGAACAACAGGAACAGGATGGTCTGAAAAGTGTTGACCCAGGCAGTGCCGCGCATCCCGCCGAAGAAGACGTAGCTCATCACCACCATCGCGACGATTGCGCCGCCGAACCAGTAGGGCACAAAGCCGCCGCTGATGGCGTTCAAGGTAGTGCCGCCGCCCATAATGCCTATGATGATGTAGGGCACAAGCAGGACGGCCTGCACAGCAAAGATCACAGTTCCGATATGCCCGCATTCCCACCGGTCGCGAAACATCTGCACGGGCGTCATAAAGCCGTGCTTTTTCCCGAGCGCCCAGATGCGCGTGCCGATCAGGAAGATGGTGAGCGGAATGACCAACCCCGAAGACGAAGCCATCAGTCCGAACGTGACGATGCCGTTTGAGAAGGCGTGACCCGAAGAACCCAGAATAGCGAAGGCCGTCATGTTCGTGCCAAAGAGCGAGAGCAGAAAGACGAATGGCCCGATGGAGCGGCTCGCCAGAAAATAGTCTTCGGCCGCATGACGACTCTTCGCGCGCCGGAAAGCGAAGATGCCTATGTAGAGGACGACGCCCAGGTAGATAAAGACGACGATGGCAGGAATCAAAGTGCTTCATCCCCCGTTTTGGTTTCGTGCTGTTGTTCCACTTCATCTTCAAGGTGACCGGGCCAGGCAAATTTGACCAGCAGCCACATCAGCAGCGCCGCCGCGACTGAAAAAGCCGCTTGATAAAAGAGCCCTATGGGGATGAAGCCGAAGACGAAGGGCCTCGCCACGCGCCAGAACCAGAAGTCCTGATGCAGCACATAGAGAACGACGACAGCGGCGATAAGTAATAGACGTGTTTTGTTCTTCAAGGGCAGACCCTCAAACCTTCAGGCTCTTTGTCACAGTCGCTCGATCTATCGCTCGACACTACTTCTTTTCCCGCACATCGAAAGCGTAGATGGTGTCCTGGTCGCGTATGTAGAGGCGGCCTCCGGCGATGACCGGATGGGCCCAAGTCGGAAGATTCTCCTGCTGAATGCGGAATCTCCCTTTCTCGCGATAGGCAGTAGGGGTAGCTTCGACTAATCCGACGACGCCGTTTTCGCTCAGGCAGTAACGATGACCGTCGGCATAGACGAGCGAGCCCTTACCTACGCTGCGATCTTTCCACGCGACCTCGCCCGTGTCGAAGCGCATGGCCGTCAGAATACCGCTTGAGAAGCCGTACAGGTGATCGCCTACGAGCACAGAGCTGCTGTGATGGTTACGCATCTCCTTCGTAAAATAGACCTCTGAAGCCGTGACGCCTTTGGCGTCCGCCTTGATCTCGACGAGGCCGCCGCCCGTTCCGTAGTCGGAAGAAATCCAGACGCGATTGGCACGCGCGACAGGCGTCGCGACATTGGCGACGTTATTCGCAGGGCGCGAGTACTCCCACAACACTTTTCCATCCGCCGGGTCAATCCCCAGCGCACGCTCCTGCGTAAAGAAGACGACCTGCGTCTTGCCTCCAACCTGTAAGGGGATGGCGGAGGAGTAGCCAGCCTTGTCGCTTTGAGTCTTCCACAGCACAGTGCCATCTTTTTTGTTGAGTGCTACGATGGATGCGCCGGGGCCGCCCGCGTTGACCAGCACGCGGTCTCCCAGGACGAGCGGAGATTCGCTGATGCCCCAGCCGATGTTTGAGCCGCCGAACTTTTGCAGAATATTCATCTTCCAGACGGCACGACCCGTGCGCGCCTCCAGACATGAAAGATCGCCGTTGCCGCCCAGGGCATAGAGCTTGTCGCCGTCAACGGTCGGAGTCCCGCGTGGGCCATCGCCACGGTCATCGCGATACGCTTTACCATTTACTGTGGCCCAGACCTCTTTGCCGGTCGCGACATCGAAAGCGATAACGTATTCACTGTCTCCGCGCAGCCCCATCGTGTAGAGACGACCCTGCGAGATTGACATGGAGGAATAGCCAATGCCCGCGCCCTTAGCCTTCCATGCGAGCGGTGGGCCGTCCGTGGGCCACTGTTTGAGAAGCCCCGTCTCCTTAGAGATACCGTCGCGGTTTGGCCCACGCCACTGCGGCCATTCACCCGCAGACTGTGCCATGCCCTCTGCGCATAAACACAAGAGCATAACTATTAACGTCATGGTTCTGATATTTAATCTCTTCATGTGCGGGTCTCCTTCGGGACGCTGTTGAGCGCGGCTGAATTTCCAGCGTACGTCGATTGACGATGTGAACAGATGGCAGGAATTCCGATCTCCTGCTAGACAACCCGTACGCCTCGCAGGCGCTCATTATAATGGCGCTTCTTTGAAGATGATGTAAAAAGATTGCAAAAAAATTCGAGGTCGAAATGGACTTGCAGCGGCGCGCTCATGCCTTTGCCTTCACGTCTTAACGCGGTTTCTTCCAACTTGAGAGCGCGGCCACACGCTACACTTGCGGGCTTGTAACTTTCGATTTAGCGTATAATGATAAAGCTCGCCTGAATTTTCATGAGGGAAACAGTGTGACTGATAAAGCCTTGATGCGGGAGAATAATCTGCGAGGCTCTCAAGCGCCGGGGGTGATTAAGATCATCTTAGACATGCTGGTCGGGGAACAACTTCCAAGAATATGCTAGAAGAACCTGCCTTAACATCGCTCAGCGCGTTCGCACTGCTTGGCCTGGGCCTGGTGTTCGGTCTCAAGCACGCGACCGAAGCCGATCACATCGTCGCCGTCTCGACAATCGTAAGCCAAGAGCGCAGCATCCTGCGCTCTGCCAGGGTCGGCGCTCTCTGGGGAGTCGGGCACACCGCCGCGCTCATCCTTGTCGGTATCGTCGTGCTCGCGCTTCGCGTCGCCGTTCCTGAAAGCGTGGCTAACTGGCTGGAGTTCTGTGTGGCGCTGATGATTATCGCGCTGGGTTTGAGCGCGCTGCTGCGTGCGCTCGGCCGACGCCGCCGCGATGTGCATCTACATCAACACAAACACGACGGCGTATCGCACGTCCACATACATTTTCATGAACACGGAACGGAACACACTGGAAAGGTCGCCGCGCACACGCACGCCGTTTCGCGTATAGGCTTTAAGCCTTTAGTCGTCGGCGCGATGCATGGCCTGGCGGGCTCTGCGGCGCTGACTCTGCTGGTGCTCACACAGGTTGATTCAACCGCGCTCGGCCTGCTCTACTTGGGAGTGTTCGGCGTAGGCTCTATTGCGGGGATGCTTTTGATGTCCGGTCTGATAGGGCTGCCATTCGCTCTCAGCGCGCGAAGATTCAACACCGCGCATTATGGTCTGCAAACTATAGCTGGAGTGATGAGCATCGCTTTCGGACTGTGGTACGCATACGAGACGGGCATCAGTAGCGGTCTCTGGCGAACAATCCTCTAAGCCAACACACGCGCCTATCCCGGCGTAACACTAACAAGTTTCTTCTACAAGCCATCCTCTCTATCAAGACGTGCTTCGCCTGCGGCGTCGTCCTCTGTGACGCGCATCAAAAGGAGTCGTGCCTGCGCGTGTCTGCGCGTGAAATGATAAATAATTGATTCAACCTGAGAGGAATTTTAGCTTTCGGTAATGCTTAAATGTGGAACTTGCTGGTAACAGATATTGAAATGCATTTATCCACATAGGAGTTAAGCGGACAAGCTGGCCCAAGGGAGAATTTTTATGTCGGAAGTTTTCAGTGTCGGAGAAGCAGAGATAAACGCCGAAGCTTTACAGAGCAAGCCGCAAGCTTACCCGGAGAGTTCGCTCGATGAGCTGGCTTTAGCGGTCAAGATCAACTGCCTGAAGACCTTGATTCATGCGTTTCTGGCCGAGGTCGAGCACATTGAGCAGACGTGCAGCTTGAATGCCGGTGGTCTCCTTAATCTTCGCGAAGAGGTGCGCCGCTTCGAGCTTAATCTGATCTCATCCGCTCTCAAACAATCCGGCAACGATCCGGGACTGGCCGCCAGATTGCTCGGCATACATCTCAACACCCTCAACTCCAAGGTGAAGAGCTACGGTATTTCAATGTCAGAAGCCAACAACTTATCGGAAGAGTAAGAAGCTGATTTTAGGTATCTGTCAGATGTCAGACCTTTTCCGAAGCGTGCAAGACTTTCTACATTGTTCGAGAGGCAGTATGGAACACCATCAGGCGATTGAAGACGAAGCACAATCGGTCTCGTTGTTAGTGATGACGACCGCCAGCGACGTGCGCGAGGCCGTGCGCTATATGAAGCGTAAACCCGAGGGCTTGACGACCATCGAAGCGATGGACCCTGTGCGTAAAAAAGTTTTCGATCCGAGGCGCGTGGCCGCTTATGAGTTGTGGGGTGTGATCTACAGGAGCAGTGATCGTTTGAAGTTAACCGCGCTCGGCTGGGATTTGGCCAGAAGCCTTGGGCCGGAAGCACAGATTTTCCGCGCCATGATCAGGAATACGCCTCCGTATCACGCCGCGCTCGACTGGTTTTTTCAAACCAATCTGCACCGAGCCACCTCCGCAGATGTCCTCTCATACTGGCAACAACAGCATTCACTCTTTCTTGAAGAAAGCGATGAAAAGATTCTTGAAGCAGGCGTCACGACCTTCTTTCAGCTCTGCCACGCGGCAGACATAGGGACAGCCACACGCGGACGTAAAGGCCAGCCGACTCGCCTGCAACTGCACACGGATGAGCTAAAGGCTTATCTGTTTGACGAAAAGCCCTCGTCTACGAAAGCGCCCGCCCCGCAGGTCAAAGCGAAGGATAGCTCCAAGGACACACGCACTGGAAGCGGGCCGCGCCTTGTCGTGCCTGCGCTCTCTTCACAACCGTTTCGCATCATGATCTCGCACAATCTCAAATCGAATATCGCTCTGCATCTTCAGGAACTGGTCAGGCTAATGGGTATCGAGAGCGAGGTCGTGCAAAGACAGGCCGGAGACGGATTCCCTCTCGCAGAGGATATGCTTCAGGCTTTGCGCCATTGCGCCGCTGCCATCGTCATCATCTCCCAAGAGGACTGTCATCTCAATGAAGAGAACCGTTTATTGATAAACGAAAGCAGCATCGCCGAGATCGGCGCGGCCTACGTCAACTTCGAGCGCCGCGTGCAATTAGTCTGGGACAAAAACATTCCCCTACCCGCCAACCTCAAAGCCCTCCCCTTCTGCGAACTCGACGGCGACGAGCTGCCCAACTGGAATCTGGGCCTACAGTTGATCAAATCAATCAAAGATTTCGAGGAAGGCTTTCAACGCAAAGGTTGAAATTCAACCTAAGATGTTTCAAGTAAGAAGCTATCATTTACTTGATGATAGAGGGATGATGTTTATTTATGTTGAGTGAGTTGTCAGGTTGCTTTATCATTTTGTTTGGCTCTAATAGTTCTAAGTGCCATCATCTGAGAATGACCATATTTGGTAAGAGACCAAAACAAACGCATCTCGCCCTTCGTATTTTTGAGATATTCTAAATTCACAAGACCTAAAGCTTGAAACTGAATTTTAATAGTTTGGTACACCTCGTCATCAAAATCTGGCATAGCGTGGTCCTTTTTTGTTTTCTCGCAAAAAACTACAGCTATTTTGTGTCTAAGGGCTTCATCACTCGGTAACGTCAAAAGATGCGGTGCCACTATTGCAAAGATTTCTTTCCATGTTATTTCAATCATCCATCTTGTATTTTCACTTAAGTACCCAGTTTTACCAGACACTTTTATTTTGTCATCTAAAGGTGCTAAGTCAGGTATTACAACCGCTTCATGCTCTTGCAATCGAGTAACTTCAGCTTCCAATTCATCTTTTCTCTTTCTTAACTCATTTAATTCACTTAACAGTTGAGTGTTTGATGCTTGGTCGGCTCTAATCCATCCAACGGCAGGGTGAGTTTTAATTGTCTTTGAAAGACTAAGGGCAACTAATCCGGGCAACTCATTTGCAGTATTCCAAAATCTTACCAGCCGATTGCTGGCAACTTTATCTCTAAAAGCTTTAAGTCTACCGCGCAATTCAGGGTCAGCCTCAGATTTCCTCATTGGAATTTCTTCAGGGTTGGCATGAAGTAGAGCAATTACTTTTACACCCTTCTTGATTGCATAGTCATATTCTTTTTCAGTGTAGCTTATCCCTTCAGGCGTAGTTGAACCATACCGCCCGCCGATTATCAGTAAATAGTAATCACAATCGTCTATTATCCGTTTGATAAACTCCCACTGTTCTTCGTCGGCAGCAGGAAATAGCTCCATGCCTGAGGGTATGCAATCCATTTCCATTAATGCTTGGATTACGCGTTGCCTCTCTTCTCGCAAGTCTGCGTAAGTAGAGCTGACAAATACTTGGTATCTTTTATCCACTTACTTCTTCCCGCCCTTCTTGCTCACCTTTGAATCAGCTTTAGCCTTGGGTACAGGCCGGGTTTCGACTTAGGTTTATCTGCCCCTGCGTTGAAGATCAGGCCAAGTCTTTTGGCGCGCTCTTTCCATCGCTCGGTTGCTTTATCTTCAATCATTTCTTACTCCCTTTCTTCGCTGCCTTCTCTGCTATTTGGCACGAAGATCATCAATCAACTGCGAGAGCAGTTTTCGATAGCCTTCAGTCAGATTCGGAAAGCGCACTCCTAAACCGACCCCCCGCTGGCAATAGATGATCTCGCCGCGTAGCGGCAGCCAGTGTCCCGCCGGGATGCGCACCTTGAAATTGATGGTTTCTCCGACCGTCGCCTCTCCGATAGTATCCAGATAACAACCGCCCAGACTGAGATCGCTCAGGCGCGCATGGTTGAGCCCGGATGCTCCCTCCCAGACCGCTTCGAGCATCGCCGGAACGCGCTCATGGTGTCTCTTCTCGGTGGGCATGACAGCTCACCCTTTGTCCCCTCTCTTTTTACCGGGCTTCATTTTTACTCTACTATCTGTGCCACGGGCTTTGGACTTCGACTTAGGTTTATCGGCTCCCGCATTAACGATCAGACCGAGTTTTTTCGCACGTTCTTTCCATTTCTCGGTTGCTTTATCTTCAATCATTTCTTTCTGCCTTTCTGAGCTGCCTTCTTTGAAGGTCTGCCCTGTTTATAATCTTCGATGAGCTTCAAATCGTTATCTTTGAGCACATAGTCGCGCCCTGCTCTCTCGGCGAGCAATCGCCGTTCAGGGATAAACCACTGGACATGCCGCAATTTCTACCACCGATCACAGGGAAAAGGGAAGCCGCATAAAAAAGGGGAGGCTTTTGCAGCCTCCCCAAGGGTATCCGACGGATATTGCTTGCCGGTACTTAAAAGTCGAAGCGGAGCGCCATCTGTATGACGCGCGCGTTGTGTGCGAAGACTAGGTCCGGACGATTGAATTCCGGGAAGCCCACCGTGTTGAGATTGGTCACGCCGGTGGTCGGAACCGGAAGCACGTCGTTGACGGAGCCCGGCACGTACTGCGGGTGATTGAACAGATTGAAGAGGTCTGCGCGGAGCTGTATCCGCTTGGTCTCTCCAAACCTGAAGTTCTTGAAGATGGAAAAATCCACGTTGTTGATGCCAGGCAGTTGCATGGTGTTGCGCGCCGAATTGGAGATCGCGCCCGGCCCTGCCTGTATGTATTCCGCACTCGGGTTGTCGGCCAGGTATCCGACCGTTCGCGACGCGGCTGACTGTGCGCAACTGCCGTCAACGTTGAATGCCGTGCAAGTGCGCAGCAGCGCCGTGACGGTGCTGGAAGTATCTCTCACGCCGGCGGGATTCCTGATCGTGCGATCACCGGCGGCGTCCGCGTTCAGATTAGAATCGACGCCGCTCAGGACTGTCGCTTTCTCGCCGGATTCCAGCGTCCATGTGCCGGCAAAGTTAAAGCCGCCCAAGATTGTGCGCACCAACTTGTTCTGATGGTTGCGGAAGAACGGTAGCTCGTAGATGCCTGAGAGCACAAAGCGATGACGACGATCAAGTGCAGAGTCCGCTCTCTCTCGCCGCATGTCCTGAAACTCTTCGACGCGACGCGGGCTTAAGACTGTCGAGAAGACCTCGGCCGTCGAATCATCGATCAGGTGACTCCATGTATAAGCAGCAGTGGTCTGGAAGCCATTGCTGAAGCGACGAACCAGCTGCGCAGATGCGCCGTGATAAGACGAGTTGCCGTTCGAAAGGAAAGCCACGACGCTGTTGCCGTTAAAGCCTGCGGCTTCGTAGTTCGGCAGATAGTTTGAACGAGCATCAATATCCGCCCGATCAAAAGTAATGGCATCGATCTGCGCCTGCGTCGGAGCGGTAAAGAAAGTCGGCAGACCTGTGCGACCGGCCACGCCCACTTTGCCTATGCGGTTCAAGCGATTCTGCGTCAGCAGGTGTATGCCGCGTGTCCCCAAGTAGCGCAGTTCTAAAGACCAGTTGGTCATAAACTGGCGCTGGAAGCTCAAGGTCCAGGTCAGCGAGTAAGGCACTTCCTGATCCGGGATGAAGGAGGAAGTAGCCTGACGCGCCGCCACAGGATCATTGGCGGTCGGAACGACTACGTTTGGAATACCGCCGTTGGCCAGGAAGTTCGGAGTCTGCGCGGTCAGACTCGGAATGTCTATTGTCTGTTGGGCCTGCGGCGGATTCGACAGCGTGTAGACGTTGTCGAAGATGTAATCGTAGGCCATAGAGAATCCCGCACGGATAGAGCTTTGACCGCTGTTGCCAAAGACACGGCCCAACAGCCCTTCCGTAAAGTTCGGGGCATAGACGATACCGAACTTGGGAGCGAAATTCTTCGTCTGCGCTTTGGGCGCGCGGAATTCCAGCAGCCCCGGAACCGTCGAGATGGCGTTCAGCTCCTGCAATTGTGTGCCGACAGGCTCTGATTGATAGGCATAGCCTAAGCCCAGATTCAGAGTGATGTTCGGTCGAATACGCCAGTCGTCCTGTACGAAGGCGTAAAGGATTTTCTGGTCGCCGTAATAGGTCGACCCACCGACGTTACGCTCGCCGAATCTATCCGGGCTGAGGTCGCGCAGGAAAAGGTCTGCCGTGTTGTATTCGTAATCGCCGCGCTCGCGCTGGACGAAGCGATTGGGCGAGATGACCTTGCGGAAATCGCCGCCGAATTTGAAGGAGTGATTGCCCCACAGGTACGTGATGTTGTCCACGATCTGGTAATTGTTCTCAGTCCCGGACTGCGGAGCATTCGGGTTCGGGCCGATGTTGATGCCCAGATCATTCAACTGAATATTCGGGAAGGCGTCCAGGCCCGGATACGAGATGTTCGGCGCGGGCAGCGGAGCTTCAGAGCGCCTGTAAGCCAGACGAAACTCGTTCGACAGATTCGACGTGAAGGTGTGGAAGTTCGAGTACGAGAACAGGCGCTGCTTGATCGGAGCCAGAGCGAAGAAGACAGGCAGATTGGCCGTCGGATCAATCCTGACGTTATTGGTCAGGTTAAAACGCCAGCGATGCGTAGTCGTAGTGCTCTGGTTAAAGTCTATGTTGGTGACGACGTTATTCTGCTTGAGCCAGTTCGGCGACGGGAAAGACACGTTGCCAATCGGCACTGACACGCCGTTGACCACAATCGTCCCGGCATCGTTGGCGGGAGCGCGCGGCACATAGAGGTTAAAGACGCCAAGGTTGGTCTGTGACAATCCGGGGATCGAGTTCAGGATAACGAAACCCTGCGTGGTCGGCGTGGTGATCCCGGCGGGAGCAGCCGCCAAGCCCTGCTGCAATCTCTCGTACGCGGCGTAAAAGAAGAGCCTGTCCGTGTTACGGAAGAAAGAGCTTGGGCCATCGCCAAAGTGCGGCAAGGGCAGAGGCCCGCCAAGGTTTGCGCCGCCACGGAAAAAGTCCGAGCGCGGCATAAAGAGGTCGCCGTCCGCCGGGTCGCGCGTAATGCCCGCGAGTTTCTGCGCGTTGTCCAGCGCATTCAGATAACGATTACGGAAGAAGCCATAGAACGAGCCGTGATAGTCGTTCGTCCCACTCTTCGTAATCGTGATGAACTGTCCACCGTTGGAGCGCCCGAACTCTGCGGAGAACTGGTTCTGGATGAGCGAAAACTCCGCCACGTTCTCAGGCGAGATGTATTGCTGCGGGCCTGTGACGTTCTTGTCGTTGTTGTCTATACCGTCGATGACGAAATTGTTGTTGCGCGGGCGCTGGCCGCCGACGCTTCCGCCCGTGCCGACGCCGACGCCGCCAGCGCTGCTGACATTGCCGGACAGCAGCGCCAGGCTGTTGACGCCGCCGCCGAACGCGCCGCCGACGTTGGTCTGAGCAAGCTCTACGACCTGTCGCTCGCTAAAGCTCTTGGAGAGCTGCGTCGTCGTGGTCTCAACCAGCTCAGCGCCTCCGGCAGAGACGTTGACCGTTTCGGAAGCAATCCCGACTTGCAGTTGCGCAGGCACGTCCGTGGTCTGGTTCAACTGCACCCGGACATCCGTGAGCGTGAGAGTCTTAAAGTTGGCGGCTTCGATGACGATCTGGTACTCGCCCGGAAGCACGTCGCGGAACTCGTACTCGCCGCCGGAGGAGGAGGTGGCCTCGCTGCGATAGTTAATGGTCTGGGAAGAGATCGTCACTTTCGCGCCGGGGACGACAGCCCCATTAGGGTCAGTGACGATGCCGCGCACGCCGCCCGTCGTCTGCTGCGCCGCGCCCGTCGTGCTCAAGATCAGCGCGAGCATCAACAGGCTTGCCGCCTGGGCCAAAGTTTTCAAAGCGGTGCGTAGACCGCCTTGAGCCCGGCCAAATACCCCTTGAGAGAATGAGTGTTCACTTTTTTCAAACATTACAGTAACTCCTTCGTGGGCCCAACTGTCGGGCCACCTCTCGAAAATTAGAGATGCAAGCAGTCAACCGACTACCGTGCTGGAAGTGAAGGGCAACGGCCATGCCGGGAACACTTGAGGAGTTAGATTCTTCTGTAATGATTAGATTTAACTGCGCGGGCGAGCGCAGAAGCGAAAAGACATCCGCTTCATATAAAACGAAGCATCATATTTAAATATAATGCCATTCTATTCTGTGGGATCTTTCGTCCCTGAGAGAAAGAATCAACGAAACTGCTCGTGATCGGCTGTACGTGTACCGAATCTTGAACAGAAAAGGCAGGGCTTCACTGCAAAATCAACAGCATTGGCTGCAACCTTGCATCTTTTACGCGATGGCTCACGTATAACGTCCGAGAAGCTGATTGAAAAGTCTTACATATCCCCGCAGGGGATACACGTAATAGCCGGGGGCATCGCCCCCGGAACACGGTCACCAAAGATTCCCGACCCTGAAGGGGTCGCACTAATGAAGGCGTGGTACGACCCTGTCAGGGTCGCGTACTGTTTGATTGACTGAACCGGGGGCGATGCCCCCGGCTATTAAATGGGTCGCTTTCAGCGACCTCACAGATTTTTCACACAGCTTCTTAAAGAGAGGCATCACGGAAGGCGGCTGGCAAAAGGCCTAAGCGGGCTATTGCTGTGAGCCCAAAGCATCCGATCATCCTTCGACAATCATCCTAAAACAGCTATGAGTAGTAGCAGCCCTTTGCAGCCATTATATGCTTTTAGCTCTTACCGGCTAGACCCCGGTAATTGCGAGCTGCTGCATGACGGGCACAGCCTGCCGATCACGTCCAAGGCTTTTCAGCTCCTCTTAATCCTCGTCGAAAATCATGGAAGACTGGTGAGGAAAGACGAGCTGATGCGCCGTCTCTGGCCCGATGTCGAAGTCGAAGAGGCCAACCTGATCCAGAATATTTATCTGATTCGCAAGCTGCTCGGTAAAAACTCGCAAAAATATATCGAGACAGTTCCGCGAAAGGGCTACCGCTTTATCGCAGGGGTGCAGGAATCATGGAGCACGCATTCCATCTCCTCGCACCTTCAGGAACAGGCCAAGACCAGCGCCATCTTGCAGGTCAAATCGCTGGCCGTCCTGCCTTTCAGGACTCTGGGCGAAGTCGTCGGCGAGGAATACATAGGGCTCGGCATGGCTGACGTTTTGACCACCAAGCTCGGGACGGTCGAGCAGCTCAGCGTGCGTCCGACCAGCGCGATTTTCAAATACGTCAACGGCCAGTGCGATGCTCTCGTCGCCGGGCGCAGCCTGAAAGTGGATGGCATTCTGGAAGGGACTATCCAGACCGTCGGTGATCGCATTCGCGTGACTGTGCAGTTGATACGGATCAGCGATTACCAGCAGCTCTGGTCTGAGATGTTCGACGAAAAATTCTCGGACGTGTTCGCGCTTCAGGACACGATCTCGGAACAGGTGGTGCGCGCGCTTGAGCTGAGAATGAACGGCGATGAAAGAATGAGGAAGGCCAAGCATTTCACCGTCAACATAGAGGCTTATAAAGAGTACACGCTGGGTTTCTACTTCTGGGCCAAACGCACCAAAGAGGGAATCAAAAGGTGCATCGAATACTTTGAGGGAGCGATCAGGAAAGACCCTGGCTACGCACTCGCCTACGCCGGTCTGGCGGATGCTTACGGCCTCGTAGGGTTCTACGGTTATTTCCCGCCTGATCGGACAGAAGCTTTTGAGCGTGCCAGGGCGGCGGCGCACAAGGCGCTCTCTATAGACCCTATGCTGGCCGAAGGCTACACAGCGCTGGCGCTGGTCAAGAGTTATTATGATAGGGATTTTCCCGCGACCGAGAGTGTTCTGAGGCGCGCCATCGCGCTCGACCCGAATTATGCATTGGCCCACCTGCGCTACGCCAATCTGATGCACGAGCAGGAGAAGCTAGACGATGCTTTCAAAGAATATCTCAAAGCACACGAGCTTGATCCACTCTCGGTCGTCGTCAGTCACAACCTCAGCTACATACTGTATCTTCAGCGCGAATATGAGCTGGCGGCAGAGTACGTGCAAAAAGCACTCGAAGTCGATCCCGTCAACCCGGAGGCCCTTTCCCTGCTCGGCATGATTCACGAGCGCAAAGGTAATTACGAAGAGGCGCTCTCCTGCTTTAATCGGTCGAAAGAACTTTCCACAGGTGCTTGCTACGGCTATTGCGACAAGCTGGAAAACTTAGGCCATCTGTACGCCGTCACTGGTCACGCGGACAAAGCGCGCGAGCTGTTACGTGAGATAGACAGGCTTTCAAGGCAGACGCCGATTGTCAAGTACTTCAAATTGAGAATCCACGTCGGCCTCGGCGAGATGGAAGCAGCCGCCCGATTGATAAAAAATCCTCCGCAGCAGTACGTCGCGGCGCTCAACGACATTGGGACTGATCCCAGACTAGACGGTCTGAGGTCGGCTCTGGCTTCCAACGGCTCAAGCAATGGCGTTCTCAAAAGTGCTTTTGAATCAGACCGCGCTCGCAGACGCGCAGGCTAAGTTAAGTCCACACCACGGCGCTCAAATCTTCGGGAGTGCTCCCGTATCATTTATCCTTCCTCACCCATGAATGATAAATAAATGATTCGACCGTTGATGACTTTTATCTCCTTAAAGGAAAACAATCCTTCGGTCAGCATCAACTGACAAGAGACCGCGCTTGACCGGCGCGATCTTAAATTCCTCAAAAGCGTATCGCCAGGGGTGCGGGCAAAACCGTATCCCGATTCGGAAAGGTTGGAAATGAGACGGCTTAGTACTTCAAACTTTATCGTCATCACTCTCGTCTTCGGTCTCACTCTCTTCCTCTGCTCAGCGAGTTGTGCGCGAGTCTTTGCGCAGACGCCCGCTGCCGCTGCGGACGCAATCGAGGGCAAGTGGTACGGCATGGCCGGATTTCCGCAGGATCGCGTCGAGATAGGCTTCGAGTTCAAGCGCAACGAGAAGCGGGAACTCAAAGCCTATCTATACCAGCCTGTAATGAATTTCTACGGGCTTGAACTGCCCGGCACATTAAAGAAGGAGGCGGACAAGTATGTGCTTGAGGATGTCAGGATGTCTCTGACCTTGAGTGAGGGCAAACTCTCCGGCACATACTATCCGCTTCATGCGCCGATCTCGCTCGAAAGGACGAACAAGCTGCCGGAGGAACTGCCCGTGCCTGTCTTTCCCAAAGGCCCGGGCCCGAAGTGGCAGGCGAAACTCGGCGGCGCTATCTTCGCACCGGCCGCAGTCTATGACGGCGTCGCTTATGTCGGCACGACCGGCGGGATGTTTTATGCCATCAGCCTGAAGGACGGCAGCTTCGTGTGGCCCTTCACGGCGGGACGCCCCGTTCACGGCGAGGCGCTCGTCGTTGCAGAGCACGTCTATTTCGTCTGCGACAACGGTTTTCTCTTTAAGCTTGATCGTAAGACCGGCAAGGAAGTATGGCGTTACGATCTGGGCGACGCGCAAGTTCCGCGCATGCTCCCCCATCAAGTTCTTCCCAACACCGGCGATTATGATTGGGATACGCATGCACCGCGTCCCTTGCTGGTTGAAGACGTGATCTATGTAGGCTCCGGCGATGGCAGTATGCACGCCGTCAACGCCGCGAAGGGAGAGCGCATCTGGCGCTCTGAGCCCAAAGGCAAAATCAGAACCAATGCGCTCGTCGACGGGCCGCGCGTTATCTTCGGCAGCCTGGACGACACAGTGTATGCCGTTGATCGACAGACCGGGCGCGAAGTCTGGAAGAAGAATACTTACGGGCCACACACGAGTTCACCCGTCCTGATTGATGGCAAGCTCATCATAGGCAATCGCAACGGGCTGCTCGCGGCGCTTAATCCTGCCACGGGCGAGACCGTCTGGCGTATGCTCTTCTGGGGCTCGTCCGTGGAGTCCGACGCCGTACCTGCGGGCGATGGCACTCTCTTTTATATAGGCTCGTCAGATTTGCGCAGAGTGAGCCTGATCGACGCAAAGGATGCGCGCGTGCTGTGGCGCACCGACATCTACGGCTGGGCTTGGCCCAGGCCCGCTGTGAGTGAAAGGCTGGTTTACGCTTCTGCCATCGGCGCGAGTCCCTACCAGATGCGCCACCTGGGCAGCGTGACGGCGATGGATCGCAGGACGGGCAAGATCGTTTGGCGTTGGCCCATGCCGGAAGCGCCCGGCTCCTGGACGAACGGCTTTGCTGCTTCGCCGGTGGTCGACGGCAAGACGCTCGTCGTCGGCGGCCTAGACGGCACGCTCTACGCTTTCCCTGTGGAGTAAGAGTGTGCAGGAAGCGGCTCGCGGCCATTTGATTGTCGGGTAAAGTCCTGATTTGAATTTTGCTTTGCTGGCCGGGTTTTACTAAACGCGGGCGCGAACAGGCGTCCTCAGAGTCGGTCGCGCCCGCGCCGTATAGCGCATTAAAATATGGACTTCCTAACAATCCCTCACGTCTTCGACCTCGACCTTCGCTATCCAGTCACCTATTCCGATAGTTTCAGTACGTGACTCACCCGCCGCATAGCAATACCTTCTGTCTCGGTTTACAGTCCCGTCCGTGGAATACACGGCAACGGTAAATCCCGTGGACGCAGGACATGTATTTTTTAGATAGGTCTTCCAAAAGCCGTCACTCGGGTCTATATAATTTCGATAGCTAATTCCGCATTCGCTTGAGACAGCCACGCTCTTGGACAGCGAAATTCCCGCTTTCGTTTGACTGCTCAGCGGCAGCGTCAAACTGACAAGCGGAACTAAGAGAGCCATTAAAAATAGTTTTTTCATTTCAAGAGCCTCCGAGAATTTGAGGTTAGGAAGCGCGAGGAACGAGAGGCTTATACACCTGCTGTGCCGGGGTTACAATAGCTATCCGTCAAATCAGACACAATCCGTTGTCGGGGTGTGAGCAGGAACATAAGCGCGTAGAGAGCGCCCTTGTCCGTCTCTAATGTCAGGACAAGGGCGCTCTGATGTTCCGCGATCTATCTTTATTCTTCTTTGTCCAGGTCTAGCACGACAGAGTTGATGCAGTAGCGTAGATTGGTCGGGCGCGGGCCGTCGTCGAAGACGTGGCCCAGATGCGCGTCGCAACTGGCGCACAAAACTTCTGTGCGCACCATCCCGTGGCTGGTATCAACCTCTGTGCGAATATTCTCTTCCGCCGCAGGGGCTGTGAAGCTGGGCCAACCGCAACCCGAATCGAACTTGGCATCAGAGCTGAACAACTCGTTGCCGCACGCCACACATTTATATGAGCCCTTCTCTTTTGAATCGTGATACTCGCCTGTGAAGGGCCGCTCCGTACCCTTCTGGCGCGCGACGCGGTATTGCTCCGGCGTCAACTGCTCACGCCACTCTTCTTCGGTCTTGGTAACTTTCTTGGTCATTGATCGTTCCTTCTATAAAACTATCTGGCGACGTACAGGTCTGGAAATTGAGTGCGCAGATTCGCGACCTTCGGCAGATCATGTGTCACGATATAAGGCGCGTCCGGATGATGCACGGCATAGTCCTGATGATAAGCCTCCGCCTGATAAAAAGAGGCGAGCGCCGTGACCTGTGTGACGACGGGCCGGTTGTAGACTTTCGTCTGATTGAGCCTATCTATATAAGCCAGCGCCTGCCGCTTCTGTTCTTCGCTGGTATAAAAGATGACGGAGCGATACTGCGTGCCCGTATCAGGCCCTTGACGATTAAGCTCCGTCGGATCGTGCGCAACATAAAAGAAGACCTTGAGAAGCTGATCGTAAGAGACCTGTGACGGATCGTAAATAATCCTGACCGCTTCGGCATGGCCGGTGCTCCCCCCACTGACCTGCTCATAGCTCGCCGTCTTCGCATCTCCGCCGGAATAGCCGACCGTGACATCTTTAACTCCGCGTACGTGCTCGAACACGGCCTCGATACCCCAGAAACACCCGCCCGCAAAAACAGCCACCTGCTCCCCGGCCTTTGGGTTTATGACGCGCGCCGGAACGCTCGCCTTCGGGATAAAAACCGCAGCGAGCCCCAGCGCGAGGATAAGCGCCAGCGCGCTCTTTATGATCGTCTCTCTTTTTAAGAGCGTCTTCATCGTACTTTTCTTTTAACCTTAATCAGTTCTATTTATACATCTACGCCCGGACAAAATCAGATGTCCCGCGCCTGACTTTCGATGCCCTCGCTAAAGCTACAGACATGGGCCGGAAAATGCTTGTCCCAAGTAATATACGTCCATGTTGGCGATGACGGATTTGTCGCAGTCTGTTTCTCTCTCAAGTTTTCGCCACCGCTCCGCCGCAGCTTGAGCCAGCGCCCGCCGTGCATCCGAAGCAGTGTGCGCCTGTCATCACGCGCCGCCCGGCGAACCGTTCGGGATCAAGCTCGAAGATCGTCTGCGGCAGTTCGTGAGCCACTGCAAGCTCAAGCATCTGATTAAAATCGCAGTCATAAAGTCGCCCCGTCCAATCGACGCTCAGAGTGCTGCGGCACATCAAGCCTTCGACGGCATCCGGATTAAAAGCCTCGACCAGCTTTCTCATATAACGCTCTTCATTGCCCGTGCGGCGCAGGTAATCCAGAAAACGCCTGATGGGCATATTAGTGATCGTATAGAGCCGGTTAAATGAGAGGTTATATCGCATCGCCAGCTCACGCTTGAAATCCGCTTCGATGGAGCTTTGCTTTGGCGGCAGAAATGCTCCCACAGGATTGTAAACCAGATTCAAGATGAGTCCGCTGCCTTCCATTCCGTAGCCGACCGCATTCAAACGCCGTAGCGCGCTGAGAGATTTTTCAAAGACCCCTTGTCCTCTTTGCGCATCCGTTTGCTGTTCAAGAAAGTATGGGAGCGAAGAGACCACTTCGACTTTGTGCTCGCGGAAAAAATCGGACAAGTCTTCCTGCGCGGGCTCGAACATGACGGTCAGGTTGTGACGCACCATGACGTGTGTGCCGAGAGCATGCGCCGCCGCGACCAGATACCTGAAAGACGGATTAAGCTCCGGCGCGCCGCCCGTAATATCGAGCGTAGGAAAGCTGTACCTGCGCACGGCTTCGATGACCTGCTCGGCCACTTCGCGCGTCATGATTTCCGTGCGCGCGGGTGAAGCGTCGACATGGCAATGCTTGCATGCCTGATTGCAGAGCTTGCCGACGTTGACCTGCAAAGTCTCTATGGCGTTTGCGCGTAAGAGCTTTATCCCGTGCGTCGCCAGTCGCGCGTCGAAATCCTCCGGCGCGAGTATGGCCGCCGTCGGCGCGGCTTGAATAACAGGTAGTTCCTGCGCCATTACATTGAGACCTTGTTGACAGAATTATGCGCCTGTAGTCCGTGGATCAATGTCGCGCCGCCGCGCAGCGCCGACGCCATGTGTATGGCTTCGGTCATCTGCTCCATGTTCGAGCCCGCTTCAAGCGAGGCTTGCGCGTAAGCGTCTATGCAGTAAGGGCATTGCAGGGCGTGCGCGACCGCCAAACCGATCAAAGCCTTTTCGCGCCGCGTCAAAGCGCCGTCTTCCTGACACGCCTCGTACCACGCCATGAATTTCTCAAACAAGTCCGGGCGGTGTTTCCCGATCTCTGAAAAACGTCGCAGGTCGTCTTCTTCATAATAAGCCATTGTCAAATGCTCCCTCGAAAGTCTGCTCATCGTCGCCGCATCGCATCAAGCGTTAGACGAGTTAAATTCGTTCATGCCATGCTCTGCTGTCATTCTCTTGATCGAATGATATTGAAAGCGCCACACATCTCAGGTCGCAGAACTTTTGCGCGCGTGGCGAACAGGCCCGTACATACGCACGAGCCTGCGCGGGTGGACGCCCAGCCAGTAGAGTCCCTGCAATATGGCCCACCGCGCGAATGTCAGGACGAAGCTGCGGCCCTCAAAGCGCCTTGAGGAAGTCAGGACCTCCACTGGTATCTCGACCATACGCCCGACGCGTTTGAGCCGTCGCACCAAATCCAAGTCCTCAAAGATGGGAAACGGTTTTAAGCCGCCGATGCGATGGTAAGTCTCACGGCGCACGAAGATGCCGGAGTCGCCGTATAGCAGTCCGAGCTTTCGCAGTTGTGGATAGAGCCACGTCAGAAAGCGAGCCGCACGGCGCTCGCCATCGAAGCGCACGCGAAAGTTACCGCCCACCGCTTCCTCTTCACGCAATGCGTCGGCAATAAGCTCTGCTGCCGTGGGCGGTGGAATTGTATCGGCGTGCAGAAACCATAGGGCTTCACCTCGTGCGGCGCATGCGCCTGTGTGCAATTGAATCCCGCGACCGCGCTCGCTCTTGATGACATGCACAGCACGCCTTTGCAGAATCTCGATAGTGCGGTCGCGGCTGCCGCCGTCGACGACGATCACTTCTACGCGGCCTCGCACCTCTCTGACAGCATCGAGCGTCGCGCCCACGGAGTGCGCCTCGTTCAGTACAGGAATGATGATCGAAAGAACCGGGGGCTCTCGCTGCTGTTGCTGTGCCTCTCTCTTCATTCTTCTCCTTAAGATCAAGGCAGCAAATGATCGGGCGCGACGTTGGATGCGGCGATGCGCGCGGGCTCTACGCCTCCCGGCAAATTCCACGTCGTGCGTTGTTCGCCAAAGGGCATGCACAAAACTTTTATTAACTCGACTGCCTTTGACTCACGAAAGGCGGGCACGCCGATTGTGATCTCTTCCTGCGGCACATTAATCTTTAGCGTGCCGTGCAGCCAGTCCCAGAGGGTCAATCCGCTTGACCAGTTGGAGTTCGTCTCTTCGCGTATGATGGAATGATGTATGCCGTGCATGCGCGGCGTGACGACGAAGCGATTCAAAAGGCGCTCCGTCTCAATCGGCAATCGCACATTAGAGTGATGAAAAAGCACAGAGAGCAGCAGGAAGGTCTGCCAGACGGAAAACGCGAGAGGCGAGACGCCGATCAGCAACACCTGAGCGGCACGCCAGGCGGTCGAGATCGTCAGCTCGCCGAAATGAAAGCGCAGCGCCGTCGAAGCGTCAAGGTCAAGATCAACATGGTGTACGACGTGAAAGCGCCAGAGCAGCGGCGCTTTGTGCGTCAACACATGCCACACGTAAAGCGTGTAATCCATCAGAATGACGGCGAGCGTGACTTCCAACCACGCGGGAAGACGCACAACTTTAAGCAGTCCCCACCTGCGTCTCTCCACAAGTCGCGTGAGCGGTTGTACCAGAGGGCGCTCGACGAGTTGAAGCGCGGCAGCGCCTGCACCCGCCACCATCATATTACGTACATGGCGTGTGAGCTTCCCTTCGACGGCGCGTCTTAAGGGGCGTCGGCGCTCCATTAACCACAGGAGACCAAACGCACCGACGATCAGAGGCGCGCTCAGCCATGCGGGCACTTGCCGTATCTTGTTCACTGTTTTTCGCCGCTTACTAATTACTAAGTAATCGCCAATCATCCATGCTGGCGTTGACGCATCTTCGTCAATCGAAAACGAGGGTTTCTATGAACGCTAATTTAGCATATAGAATGCCCTAGTACACGAAGGCGCTGATTCTGTTCAGAAGTGTATTGACGGCTTCGAGGCGACGAACACCTGACGATGAAGAGAAGAGATGAACAATTGAAGCCTGCTCTGGTCTTCGTCTATCACGCCGAGAGTGGTCTCTTCCACGGGCTGGCGGACATGGCCCATAAAACCTTCTCGCCGCAAACGTATCAGTGCAACCTGTGCGCGCTCACTTATTCGACCTTAGGGATGCGTAAAAGCTGGAAACAGTTTCTGGAAACTCTCCGTCTGCCTGTGGAGTTTTTGCATGCTGATCAATTGAAGCAGCAGTACGGAGAGTCTGCTGGCACGGCGCTTCCGGCTATCTTTATGAAAAGGGACGGAAGGCTTGAGCTTTGGATAGATGCTGATTCGATCAACGCCTGCCGGACGATGGATGATTTGAAGCGGCTTATTACCGATAGATTAGAGCAAGCTTCTGCTGAATCGAAGTAACATCGCGATTCACCACAGAGGCACAGAGGACACGGAGGAAGTACAGAGGTTTGAATTGTTTCTCTGTGCCTCCTCTGTGCTCTCTGTGCCTCTGTGGTGAATGCCTCTTGTCGGACACTCAATCTCGAATCAACAGTGGGAAAACTAATACGGGCTGCCAAGCTCCTGCGTGCTTTTTACTTCCTTGTATCCTGCCGGTATCTCGAACAGCGCGCGGTCGAGTGTGGCGGTCGAGACATCCGTCACCTCCTGCGTTGAGGATGAAGACGGCATGGCCGGGCCGTCTGCGCCCATGTTGAACTTGATCGTGGTCGTCGTCATCAGCGGATAACCAGTGTTGGCCGCGCCCTCCGTTTTGTAGCGCACCTCGTCCACACAATCGGACTGATCCAAGGGAAGGCTAGACGCTGCGTCCGTCATGCAGCTTGCTCCGCCTTGAAGGTCTGCGTACCAGCCGTCCGTCTCCATCTCCATGTTCATAGAGTTGCATGCGCCTTCTGAGGCTGCGACCACAGTCTTTGACTTCATGCGTTTCGCCGTCATGCCAAACATCTCCTTGCGCTCGGTCGTGTCCGTGCTGGTCGTCGTGTAAGTAATGACACCGCCGCGACGCTTCGCGCCTCCTGCGCCCTGCGCACCAGCGGGCTGAGAGCCGTTCGCGCCGCCGAGAGGCGTAATCGTGTAAGTCCGTGTCTTATCGTTAATGTATATCATGCGCTTGAGGTCGCATTGATAGATGGTCGTGTAACCCACGCCCTCTGTGCGCTGGCGCGCGCCCTTAATATAGGTCGTGCTCGTAAAAGTCTGCCCGCTGGCCCCGCTCTTGGTGGTGATCTTCAAGTCGGCCAAGGCGATTGAAGCCGAGCAGAGAAGGGCTAAAAGAAGCGTCGTGCTCTTGAAGAGTTTGCGCACGCGGGGAGTTCGCCCTCTGCGCTTGAATGGGATGATGCCCTTGATGGTTGAGAGTCCTGGTTTAATGTTGGTTTGATGGCCGTGTGTGCTCGCTGGCATGTGTATCTCCTTTGGTTCTTAAGTAAATCGTGGGCCTACTTATAGACGCGAAAAGTAGCCTCAAAAAGGATCACTATTTCGTAAATGATGATAAAGCGAAAGCGCATGCGTGGATAAAAACAGAGTATGCTGCCTTGCGCGCGGCTAATGCAGTGGTCTTTCGGGCAAAGCTTGAGAGGCATGAAAGTCTGTGTAAAAACGTTTCGTATATTCTGCCAGAAGCCGCTCGATGCGATCAGGGTCTGAAGACTTGACGATCAGACCGGCGTGAGATTTTTTGTTGAGACGCCAGACGATTTCCGGGTCGTTGTAGGCGGAAGTGTCCGGCCAGTCCTGCCGCGCCAGTGTAATGATCAGTCCGGCGTAATCTTCGCGCGTCGGCGGTAATGAATACCCACTGCCTGCCGCGATCTCTATTCTGGCCCACTCGATCCAGAGATTGAGGCCAGTGGACGCTTCCACCAGCTCAACGATGTTCGCTCCGCCGACGCGCGCAGAGGTCTCAAGAAAATAGAAGCGCTCGTCCTCATGCGCTCTGATAAATTCCGTATGAGACACTCCGCGCAGATGTCCCATGGCTTGAAGCACCTGACTGTTGAGCGAGAGGAGTGTACGTTCATCCTTTGAGCCGCGAGGCACAGTCATGGACACGAAGATACCGCCCCCGTGAGCCACGTCCATCGGCGGCTTCCCATATTTGTGCGTCGCGGCAAAGACCACTTCTCTTTCAGAGATGATCGAATCGACGTGGTAAATCTCGCCCGGCACATAACGCTCCAAGAGGAAGCTGGATTGCCTGTCGCCTAGTTTTTCAATCGCCTCCCAGAGCTGCTCTGCGGAATTGATCTTTTTGATACCCGTGGCCGAAGCTTCCGAGCGCGGCTTTAAGAGCCAGGGCGGCGCGACACGCTGTGTGAAATCCTGTATGGCACGGTGGTTTAAAAGGTGAACGAACTCCGGAACCAGAATTCCTTTCTCCTTTGCACGCATACGCATCGCCAGCTTGTCGCGGAAATAGCGAGTCGTGGTCTCGCCCATGCCTGGAACGCGCAGATGCTCGCGCAGGGCGGCTGCTGTTTCCAGATCGAAATCGTCCAGCGGAACGATGCGGTCGATAGATTCGGTGCGGGCAAGAAAGCTGATGCTGGAAATCACGTCCGGCAGATGCCAGGCTTTGTGCTTATCCGGCATCAGGAAAATCTGATCGATACTTTCACGCGGCCAAGGCTCTTCGCCCACACTTTGCGAAGTTAAAAGCAGCACTCTGCAACCCTGACGTTTGCATTCGCGCAGGAACTCCGAGCCCTTCTCATAGCTGGCGAGGCAAAGGATTGTTAATGGATTGGCGTTTTTAGACACAAATAGTTTTATATAACCTGGCGGGTCGCCTTGGCAAAGAGAAAGCGCGCACGTCACTCAAAATTTTAGCTCAAGGTGCTCTCGCTCATAACTTTCGCTCTTAAACCTCACGTGCATGATGCTCGTGCGCGTCTGACGTGACAGAAATTGCCCGGATACGCTATGCTTTAAGGGATGAAAAACAGGGATGAAGGCTGCAAGGATGAAGGATGAATGATTGAGTGAACTGTTCATTGACGCTTTCACTCAACCCTTTCATCCTTCATCCCTCATCCTTCATCCTTTGCCTTGCGGAGAGGTGCAAGAGTGGTTGAATTGGCAGCACTGGAAATGCTGTGTACGGGGAACCGTACCGTGGGTTCGAATCCCACCCTCTCCGCCTTAAAATCAGAGGTCGGATGCCTGTTGTTAGATGTCAGTGCGGGTTTGCCAAACTGACATCTAACATCTAATATCTAACATCTGAGTTTTGACAATTTATCAGACTTCGGGCTCCGCACAACGCTTGCCTTGTGAACCCCGCCAGGCCGGGAACGGAGCAACGGTAGCAACGGCGGCGTGTGTTGCGGGTAAGTCCGGAGTCTGGCCACATCATAGTAGGGATGAGGGCTTCAGGGATGAGGGATGAAAGCGGTTGAATAACAGATTCAATCATCGCTTTCACTCAATCAATTCATCTCTCATCCCTCATCCCTCATCCCTGCTCTTATGTCTTATCAAGTCATCGCCCGCAAGTGGCGTCCGCAAACTTTCGACGAGGTCACAGGGCAGGAGCCGATCACGCGCACGCTGCGCAACGCCATCGAGCGTGACCGGCTGCATCATGCCTATCTTTTTTCCGGCGCGCGCGGCGTCGGCAAGACCACTACGGCCAGACTTCTGGCCAAAGCCCTCAACTGCCACAAAGCTAAGAGTCCTACCGCTGCGCCCTGCGCGGCGGACGATCCCGATCCCTGCGCTTCTTGTCGCGAGATCGCGGAGGGGCGCTCGATAGACGTGTTGGAGATCGACGCGGCCTCGAACACTGGCGTCGATAATGTGCGCGATGCGATCATAGGCAATGTCGCCATCGCTCCGGCGCGCGACCGCTACAAAGTTTTTATCATAGACGAAGTCCACATGCTCTCCGGGGCGGCCTTCAACGCGCTTTTGAAGACGCTGGAAGAACCGCCCTCGCGCGTCGTCTTTATCATGGCGACGACGGAGCTGCACAAAGTCCCTGACACGATTCTCTCGCGCTGTCAGCAGTTCGAGTTTCGCACGATTGCGGCGGCGAAGATCACAGAGCGGCTGCGACTGATCGCCGATGCGGAAAAAATAGAGATCAGTGACGACGCCCTGCGAGAGATTGCGCGCGCAGGCGAAGGCTCTATGCGCGACGCGCAGTCGGCTTTCGATCAGGTCATCAGTTTTTCCGGCGCGAAGATCAGGACGGAAGATGTCGAGACGGCGCTAGGCATTGCTGGCCGCGAGATGTTGTCGCGCGTCGTGCGCGCCGTGGCAGAGGAGCGCCCCGCAGATGCGCTCGCCGTCGTGGACGATCTGGTCATGCGCGGCCACGATCTGAGAAATTTCTGTCGTGATCTGCTGGCGCATCTGCGCGACCTGCTGATCGCAAAGGTCGCTGGCGAGACATCAACGGTGCTCGATTCCACGGCCGCAGACCGCGCGGAGTTGGTGCGCGCCGCCGCAGACTTTTCCGAATCCGACCTCGTGCGCTTCTTTCATTCACTGTCGGAGACGGAAACAAATCTTCGCGCCGCCGCGCACCCGCGTTATCAACTCGAAGTCGGGCTCGTGAAATTGATAGAGATGCGCAGGCTCGCCCCCTTGGGCCAACTCATCGAAAGACTTTCCGCGCTCGAAGAATCCGTGCGCACAGGAAAGCCGCCAGCCACGACCAGCCGTACGCCACCGGCTGCGCCTCCGGGCGGCTCATCTTCATCCCGCACGTCGGCGGCAGCGGGCGGCAAGAGCGGGGCGGGCACGTCCGCGACGCGAAAGGGAAGCAGCGCGGCGAGCGAGGTCGAAGCTTATGCCGAGAATGCTTCTGCTTTTGCCACGGCTGTCCCTGCCGACGAAGTTCCTTTCTCGCTAGACTACGCACAGCGCTCCGCAGCGCCTGCGCCCCCGACGGTGCTTACGCTCGTTCAGCCCAAAGAGTCTGCGGCAGAAGCTTCGCGCATGGACAGCACGCGCACGCCCCCAAGCAACATGCCAGAACGTAAAGCGGAAGATCGCGTTGTCCCTGGGGTGCCCGTCACCGCCGCCAACACCACCACGCATGCTTCCAGCTCGTTTATCGAAGACCTTAAAACCGGTCTGGAAAAACGCCGGCGTATGTTTCTCGTCATCGCGCTCGAAGGCGCGCGCCGTGTCGCGGTCGAGGGCGAAGACCTTCTGATAGAGTTTACGCCGGAGGCGAAACACCTGCGCGATAATCTGGCGAAGCCTGAAAGCGTCAAGATGTTGCGCGAAGTATGCCGTGAGTTGACGGGCAAAGATCTGAATGTGCGCTTCAGCACAAAAGAGGCGAGCATGAATGAGCCGGACGCGCCGCTTTCAAAGCAGGACGAAGCGCGTCTTGAGAAACAGCGTTTGCGCGAGATCGCCGAACGCCATCCGGCCGTTCAGGAACTGCTTCAAATATCTCACGGCGAGATCGTCGACGTGCGCCGCATAGATAGCGAGCGGTAAAGAGCATAATAAAGGGCGGCGCGACGTAAACTGCTGACGGCTTGCAGCGCGCCGCTTACTGTTTTTAAGAACAAACGGGCGGGGATGTGCGTATAGCAAAAGCACGGAGGTAAGTACAGAACAATGCGTGAACCCATTCTGGCAGGCATTCTCAGTTTTCTCATTCCCGGCGTCGGGCAAATCTATAACGGGCGCATCCTGATAGGTATTCTCTGGCTGATCGTGACGGGCATCTCATGGATCGGGTCGGCGGGCACGCTCGGCTGGATAGTGCATCTGATCTCTGCCTGGTGCGCCTACAGCTACGCCAAAGATAACCGCGTCCGTATTTAAAGAGCGGTCGCGCGGGAGCATCCTCTCCAGCCTCAATTTGAGCAGACAAAGTTGACGCGGTGGGTCGCGTCTATCTCGAAGACCAGCTCGGCCTGAGCTTTGAGAGGCGCGACCCACTTCTCTGTTCCCGGTAGCAGCACGTCGCGCCAGAAACTCTCTACCTGCTCGGCGGTCATCCCTTTTCGATTGCCGGACGCAGCCCTGATCTTTGCCTCGCGCTCGACACGTGAGGCAAACGCCGCTTCCGTTTCCATATCCAGATAGATCAAGTGATCCAGCGCGCGGCTCAAGCTTTCATAGCCCGGCACGGGAGCGCCCACGAACCAGCCCTCGAAAATGACCAGCCTTGGAGCTTCGGGCAAGACATACGGAGCGTCGCGCCTCTCTGCCGCCGTGTCGTATTGCGGAACAGCGATCTTTTCATCGCCGCTTTTGACCCGCGAAATAAATTCCGCCAGCAGCGCTAGATCATGCGTCCCCGGCGCGGCTCTCCACCTGTGACCGAGTGCCTGCCGCTCCGCCGGGGAAAGATAAAAATCATCGAGCGAGACGCTGATGGTTTCGCGCCCGGACAGGATGGTCGTGAGCAGAGTCAGAATTTTTACGATAGAGGTTTTGCCAGCGCCCGGCGCTCCCGCCAGACCTACAAGATTACAAGCGCCGTCATAATCCCAGTGGTTTAGAAGTTGTGCCAGCGGCAGATAGAACGACCACAAATCTTGAGGCGAAATCTGCCAACCGAATTGTTCCGCCAGCAGGCTAACGCTACGGCTCGCCGCCTCGAAGGCTTGAAAGCGCTGCGCGAGCAAATCTTCAAGCGTGCCTCCGCTCTGCTTTAGTAACGCCGCTTCGAGAGGCTCTGAAGATGAAAGCGCAGCTAAGCTGCGTATCTCTGCGGGTGAAATGCTTTTCTGCGCGAGCAGGCGCGCGATAGTCTCGCTTTTGTGACGAGCTTCTGATGGGTCGATTGACGCGGCGTGCGGCACGGAATCCTGTTCGCCGGAAGAGGAAATAGTTGTCATGCTTTCACTTCACTTGCAGAGGATACGTGTTACTATTCGGCTTCAGTTTACGGCAAGCTTAGCATAAATCCTCGTCAACGCATTCGCGTTTGACCCCGAGAGCGCGTGCCGTCTGCGGGAGGATATAATGCTGCCACTCATGATGAAAAATTCGGGAATGTGTGGCAAGGGAACTAAAGGTAAGTTGCTTCCAGAGGCTCAAGGTGATGACAGACGATAAAGACAAAAGCGTAACTTATGATCCTTCCGCTCTGTTGATAGAGGGGACTGGTCTGAGTCAACAAGACCTGACGGATTTGTCCCCGAGGCTTGAGACTGCGCGGCGTGAAGTGCTAGATGATCTGGAGCTTTTACGCGCAGGGGGCGACGTGCCGCAGGACAAACAGCCGCTCGATGCCGCCTTTATCGATCTCCCCGAAAAACTGCTGGCCGAATATCGGCAAGACCGTGAGGCGAGCGAGCTGGGACGGATTCTTTCCGCCGCCGAGCGTCTCAAAGCGTTGGTCGACAGGGTGGTCGTGATCGGTATCGGCGGCTCTTACATGGGAACTCGCTCTCTGTTCGAAGCCTGCTGCCATCCCTATCATAATCTGCTCAGCCGTGAAGAGCGTGGCGGTCATCCGCGTATCTATTTCGCCGGTCACAACGTCGACAACGACGCTTCCAGAGGGTTGCTGGATGTGCTCGGCAATGGTCGCGCGACCGCTTCGACCGCAGAGAGATGGGGAATCATAGTCGTCAGTAAAAGCGGCGGCACGTTAGAACCCGCCATCGCCTTCAGACAATTTCTGTCCGCGTTGCAAGCATCAAACAGCAACAGCCCGGAACTGATTCCGCAACTGGTGCTGCCCGTCACAAGCCGTAACAGCAATCTCTTTAACCTGGCGAGCGCCTTGGGCTGCGAGACCATCTTTGAAATGCCGGATAACGTCGGCGGAAGATTTTCAATCCTCACTGCTGTCGGACTCTTGCCAGCCGCCGTGCTTGGGCTTGATATAGTGAGGCTGCTTGAAGGCGCAGCCGCTATGACGCAAAGTTTTCGCGACAAAGAGCCCGGACGAAATCCCGTGCTCGATTACGTCGCGGCCTGTCATCTGATGGAAGAGCGCCGTGGAGCAAACATTCGCGTGCTGACCGTCTGGCAGAATGGCCTGGAAGCCTGCGGCCTCTGGTACGATCAGCTTCTCTCGGAAAGCCTGGGCAAGGAAGAGCGCGGGGCGACGCCGCTGACAGCCGTCAACACACGCGACCTGCATTCCAGAGGACAGCAGCATCAGCAGGGCCGTCGCGACAAACTTATCACCAACGTCGTCGTCGACGAGGCGCGCAGTGCTCCACTGCCCGTGGGTCATTCGGAGTTGAATCAGGACGGACTAAATGATCTGGCGGACAAGGCTCTGCCGGATATTATGGCGGCGGCGATCAAAGGGACTAAGCTCGCTTACAGCGAAGACAGGCGTCCCGTCGCGGACATCCATCTGCCAAGAGTAGACGAAAATTCGCTCGGGCAGTTTTACCAGATGATGATGCTCGCGACATGCGTCGAAGGCCGCCTGATAGGCATAACCCCCTACGGCCAACCGGGCGTCGAAGCGTACAAAAAACATATGAAGCAGATTTTGCAGGGGGCCGAATAGAACTTGCCGGGCAAACAATGCAGTATTGAATGACGAGTTACCCCTTGCTTGCATAAAGCACGAGACTTTCAAAAGTTGAAAGGGCTTAAAGCGTGATGGCAGAAGCAGAGATCGGAATGGCCGGTGTGGGCGTGATGGGATCGAACCTCGCTTTTAATATGGAGCGCAACGGTTTCGCCGTCGCCGCGTGGGATCGCGACCCGGCGTTGCTGGATAAGTTGAAGACTGCGTCGGGCGCGGATAAGCGTATTACGCCGACGCTCTCGCCTGAAGAGTTCGTGCGCTCAATCCGCCGACCGCGCAAGATCATGATCATGGTCAAAGCAGGCCCGCCCGTCGATTGGACCATAGAGCAGTTCAAGTCCTTCCTCGAAGCCGACGATATTTTGATAGACGGCGGCAACTCCTGGTTTGAAGACACGCGCCGTCGCGAGGCTGCTTTGAGTAAAGAGGGCTTGCGCTTTATAGGCTCAGGCGTCTCCGGCGGCGAAGAGGGCGCGCTCCTTGGGCCGTCTCTTATGCCCGGCGGCGCGCGCGAGGCTTACGAGGAGATTCGACCGATCTGGGAGGCCATCGCTGCCAAAACGGAAGATGGCCCATGCACGACCTATGTTGGCCCAAACGCTGCGGGCCATTTCGTTAAGATGGTTCATAACGGCATCGAATACGGCGATATGCAGTTGATCGCCGAAGCCTACGACATCCTGCGCCGTGTGCTTGGGATGGAGGCCGATGAGCTGGCGGACACCTTCGCACGCTGGAACGAAGGACTGCTGGACTCTTATCTGATCAAGATTACGTCGGAGATTTTTCGTGTCCGGGATCAGGAGACGGGCAAGCCCCTCGTCGATCTGATTATGGACAAGGCCGGGCAGAAGGGAACTGGCAAGTGGACTGCGCAGGTCGCGCTCGATTTAGGCGTGCCCATCCCGACCATCGCTTCGGCCATCGAGGCGCGCTTTATCTCCGGCCTTAAGGAAGAGCGCGTCCGCGCCAGCCAGCTTCTCACAGGGCCTAAGGATCAAAGCGCACGTGCAGGTGATGATCGCGCCACTGTGATCGAAGCCGTGCGCGATGCGCTCTATGCCTCGAAGATTTGCTCCTACGCGCAGGGCTTTAATCTAATCCGCGCCGGATCAAACGAGAATCAGTGGAACATTGACTTGAGCGAGATGGCGCGTATCTGGAAGGGCGGCTGTATTATCCGCGCGCGTTTTCTGGACGGCATACGCGATGCTTACAAACGCGAGCCTGCGCTTGTGAATCTCTTGCTCGATGAAGATTTTCGCCGGTGGATGGAGGAAGCACAGGCGAACTGGCGCAAGTGTATAGAGCTTGCACAGCAGGCGGGCGTGCCCACGCTCGCCATGTCCGCGAGCCTGGCCTATTTCGACAGCTACCGCACGGCCAGCCTGCCGCAGAATCTCACGCAGGCCCAGCGCGACTACTTCGGCGCGCACACCTACGAACGCACGGATAAGCCAGGCGCGGGCGCGATTCATACCGATTGGGAGGATGCTCTAGCGAAGCAGTGAGGCTTAAACATTCAAGGTCTTGCACCTTAATCCATCGCGTGTCAAGATAAGTGTGTGGAGGCAGAAGATGAAATTCAACGTGACGATTGACCGTGATGAGGATGGAGTTTGGATCGTCGAGTGTCCGGCGATTCCGGGTTGTATCAGTCAAGGCCAGACAAAAGACGAGGCTTTAGAGAATATCAAAGAAGCCATTGCGCTTTGTCTTGAAGTTCTTGAAGAATCTAGCTGCTGAAGAGTTGATTTGTACTTGAACCTGATCTCAATAAGTCCGATAATTTTCCGTATGAGCGAAGAGGTCACACAAAATATGCCGGATGGTCGCTCGTTCGAGGAGCGCATCTTTGCTCGCTTTGACGCGATTGATGCACGTCTGAGTGAGATGGACGTGCGACTGAACCAGATGGATACGCGATTGTCCGTGCTTGAGCAAAAGGCTTACGATACGAAACCGATTTGGGAACGAGCGCTCTCTGAAATTCTGGTGGTGAGTCAAAAATTGGAGACGGTCGAGCGTAAACTCAACGTCTTGGGTCTGGATATGCTTGCCCTGCGCGCAGATCAGACGCGCTTGGAAGACCGCATGGACAAGCTCGAATCCAAGCCCGTGCAGTAAACGCGATTTTTATCATGCCGCTTCAGATGTTTCCGTTAACATGTGGGCAAAGCTATTCCACTCGTCGCTCCAATAACATGCCCTTCCTTCCTGAAAAACCAGATGGCAGCTACTCTGACTGAAAATCCTTTGCGCGCGGGGATGCGGCTTGAGCGCACTGCGCAGCCGTGTGTCGTGGTGATCTTCGGCGCGTCGGGCGATCTGACGAAGCGCAAGCTTTTGCCGGGGCTCTACAGTCTGGCGCAGCAGAAGCTGCTGCCGGCGGAGTTCGCCGTCGTCGGCGTGGCGCGCCACATGATGAGCGACGAGGAGTTTCGCCATGCCATGCGTGATGCCATTGAGAAGTACGGCGAAGAGAAAAGTGTGGACGACGCTGTCTGGGAGAGCTTTGCGAGCGGACTTTTTTATCTGACGGGCGAGTTCGGCGACGCGGAGTTGTTCAAGCGTCTGCGCGAGATGCTTGAGCGGCTTGACAGAGAACGCGGCACGGCTGGCAATCATCTCTTTTATCTTTCGACTGCGCCAAGCTTCTTCGGTCTGATCGCGGAGCAACTGGGCGCGGCTCACCTGGCCCGGCCAGAAGGCAAGGGCTGGACGCGCCTCGTCGTCGAAAAACCGTTCGGCCATGATCTTGAGAGCGCGCGAGAGCTTAACGCGCAACTTGCACGGGTCTTCGACGAAGATCAGGTTTATCGCATAGATCATTACCTGGGCAAAGAGACTGTTCAGAATCTTTTGGTCTTTCGCTTCGCCAACAGTATTTTCGAGCCGCTGTGGAATCGCCAGTACATAGATCACGTACAGATCACCAACGCAGAGGCCATCGGCGTAGAGGGGCGCGGCGCGTATTACGAAGAGGCAGGCGTGGTGCGCGACATGATTCAGAATCACGTCTTTCAGGTCGTCTCACTGGTCGCGATGGAAGCGCCTGCGTCTTTGAGCGCCAACTCCGTACGCGATGAGAAGTTCAAGGCGATGCAGGCCGTGCGGCCTATCCCTGCCGACGCGGTTGAAGAGTTTGCCGTGCGCGGGCAGTACGGGCCGGGCTATGTGCTTGGCGAAACAGTTCCGGGCTATCGCGAAGAGCCGGGCGTGAATCCGGAATCTTCTACGGAAACGTTCGCCGCGCTCAAGCTTTATTTTGATAACTGGCGCTGGGCCGGTGTGCCGTTCTACATCCGCTCAGGCAAACGTTTGCAGAAGCGCGTGACGGAGATTGCGATTCAGTTCAAGGAAGTTCCGCACAGATTATTTACCGCCGCCGACGCTCCTTTAGAGCCGAACGTTTTAGTCATTCGTATTCAACCGAACGAGGGTATTACGCTGCGCTTCGGCGCGAAGCTGCCCGGACAGCGTATGCGTATTCGCTGGGTCAATATGGATTTCAGGTACGGGTCAAGCTTTGGCGTGCATACGCCGGAAGCTTACGAACGCCTCCTGCTCGATTGCATTCTGGGCGATTCCACGCTTTACGCGCGCCGCGATATGACGGAGCGCGGCTGGGAGATCGTCACTCCTATTCTTGAAGCATGGAAAAATGCTAAGCCCGATTTCCCGAGCTACGAGGCTGGCACATGGGGGCCGCAGCGCGCTTTCGAGCTGATCGAGCGGGACGGCAGACACTGGCGAAGGCTTTAGAGAAGAAGATGCGAGAGATAACACACTCCGTGCCGCAACAGATACGCGTCTCTGCGACGCTCGATGTCCAATCGGTCGAGCAAGGGCTGGGCGAGTTGTGGAAGCAGAATACAGGCGACACCAACGTCGAAGAGGATGGCGCGGTGATGCGTGCGCGCGTCCTTAACCTGCTGGTCTATGTTTCGAGCGCCGCCTCGCTCGATGAAGTAAATAAACTGCTGAGCGAAATCACCAGCGCGCATCCTTGCCGCGTGATCGTCATGCTCGCTGAACGCGAAGCAGCCGATCAGGACATAGAGATGTTTATCTCCGCTCATTGTCTGGCGCAGGTGGGCGGCGGCCATAAAAATCTTTGCGGCGAGCAGGTGACGCTTAAAGCGCGCGGACGTTTTACTGTCGAGTTGCCGAGCGCCGCCATTCCCTTGATTGTGCCGGACCTGCCGATCTTTTTATGGTGGCGTGATGCGCCGCGTTTGCACGATCAGATTTTCGAGAATCTTTCGCGCGCAGCCGACCGCGTCGTCATAGACTCCGCAGATTTCGGCCAACCCTACGACGATGTTCGTGAGTTGGTCGCGCTTCTCCAGCGTCGGCGCGCGGAGCATGCTGCGATCAGCGACCTTAACTGGGCGCGTCTGACTTCCTGGCGTACGCTGCTCGCAAGCTTCTACGATGTGGAGGAGTATTGCGCCGCGCTCTCTAATATTAACCGCGTGCGTATAGAGTATGTCCCGCACTCGTTCGCGCCCGGTTTGGTCGCGCCAAAGGCGCTGATCCTCGCGGGCTGGCTCGCGAGCCGTCTGGGTTGGCACGCCGTGCCGGAACGATCTTTGAAGCAGGACGGGCAAGGGGACGCATCGCACGCCGCCGCCACGTTTGAAAAGGATGGTCGGCAGATTGCCGTCGAGTTCTCAGGCGTCGAGCGCGATCAACGTATGCAGGGATGGATTGCGCGGATAGAGTTGAGCGCGGAGGAGACCGACACAGCAGGGCCGCAGAAATTTATCGTCCTGCGCAGCGAGGATGGCCGCTATCTTGAGACGGAAGTTACAGGAGACGGTGAAGCGCGCTCGGCGCGCACGCTCATCGGCGGTGATAAAACGGAAGCCGAGCTGGTCGAAAGGGAACTGGAAATCATTAGCCATGATCGTATCTACGAGGAGGCGATCACGGCCGCTGCCTCTATGCTCTGAAGCGAAGTGAAAACTTTCGAGAAAAACGGAGCGCGCATAGAAGTATGGCGTGATCTAAGTGAGGCGAGCGCTCGCGCCGCAGAGCTGTTTACACAGATTGCGCTTCGTAGCGTTGACGCGCGCAGCAAATTTTCCGTCGCGCTCTCTGGCGGCTCGACGCCGAAGTCGCTCTACACTCTGCTGGCCGACGATGCCGCGCAAAAATCCTTGGCGAGCGTCTGGCCGCGCTCTCATGTTTTCTGGACGGACGAGCGATGCGTGCCGCCCTCCGATCCGCAGAGCAATTACCGCATGGCCCAAGAGACGCTGCTTGCGCACGTCCCCGTTCCGGAAGCGCAGATTTACAGGATGCGCGGCGAAGACGAACCTGAAAGCGCTGCCAAAGGTTATGCCTCGCTGCTCGAAACCGTATTCGGGACGAGCGCGCCACGCTTCGATCTAATCCTGCTCGGCATGGGTGCGGACGCGCACACGGCCTCGATCTTTCCTCATTCTCCCTTGCTAAAAACGGCTGACGACGCTCCGCTGGTGGCCGCTTCCTTCGTCGAAAAGCTCAACGCCTTTCGCCTGACAATGACGCTGCATGTTTTGAAAAGCGCCGCCAACACGATCTTCCTCGTCTCGGGTAAGGATAAGGCCGAGCCGTTGCGGAAAGTTTTTGCTTCCGTCCAGAGGGATGAAGAGCTGCCCGCGCGTTGGGTACGACCCACAGGCGGCGAGCTGGTCTGGCTGGTTGACGAAGGCGCGGCGCGCCTGTTGAGCTAGAAACCACGGCTGCGTCATAACGCGCCATTGCATCGACGCCCATACTATTCGATAATTCCACGCGGTTGCCGCCGCCGAAGAGAAAACGGGAGCGTCCCTCTCGATTCGTCACCCGGACAACGGAGATTTATTTGTGAAGCGCTTTACTCTAGCCCTCGCTCTGGTCGCTTTTATCTTCGCGCTCGCGCCGCTTCAAACTGCGTCGGCGAAGGACACCTGGACCAGCGTGCGCTCGAAAAACTTTCACCTCGTCGGAAACGCGAGCGAGAAGGACATACGACGCATAGGCGTCCAGCTCGAACAGTTTCGCGACGTGCTCTCGCGTCTGATCGCTAACGTCAAGGCGGTCTCTTCCGTGCCGATCACCGTCGTGGTTTTCAAGAGCGACGATTCATTCAAGCCTTTCCGTCCCCCCAGCGCCGCCGCCTATTTTCAATCCGGCGAGGATGTCAACTACATCGCCCTGACTTCAGAGCGGATGGACGAGAATCCTTACGCCGCCATCTTCCACGAGTACGTTCATTTCCTTGTTAAGAACAATACTGAGAATGTGCCACTGTGGTTCAACGAAGGATTGGCCGAATACTACAGCTCGTTCGACATTATGGACGGCGATAAAAAGGTGATGATCGGTAAGCCTATCAGCAATCACGTCCTCTTCCTGCGCGAGCAAAAACTTCTGCCTCTGGAAACGCTCTTCACGGTCACGCACAATTCACCGATCTACAACGAGCGCAGTAAGCAGGGCGTCTTTTACGCACAGGCCTGGGCGCTGGTTCATTATCTACTGCTCGGCAACGAAGGCCGTCGCGCGCCCGAGTTCAAACAGTTCCTTAATCTGCTGGCCTCAAACATGCCCGTCGAGTCTGCCTTTAAGCAGGCTTTTCAAACGGACTTCAGGACGCTGGAAAAAGAGTTGAAACAATATATCGGTCGCCGCACTTATCCTGTCTCCGTCACGACCTTCAACGAGAAGCTGGCGTTCGATACCCAGATGAAGAGCGCGCCTTTGACTGAGGCCGAAGGGCAGTTTTATCTTGGCGACCTGCTGCTTCATACCTTTGAGCTGGATCGTGCCGAAAAATATCTGCAACAATCAATCAAGCTCGACCCCTCGCTCGCGTTGGCCCACGCCTCGCTTGGCATGTTGAACGTCAGACGAGAGCGCTTTGACGAGGCGCGCACACATTTGCAGCGCGCCGTCGCCGCCGATACAAAGAATTATCTAGTCCATTTTTATTACGCCTATATGCTGAGCCGCGCGGGCGCGCGCTCCGGCAGCTACGTCACGGAGTTTGCGCCGGAGATAGCCGCGACCATGCGCGCAGAGCTTCGTAAGACAATTGAGCTTGCGCCCTCTTACGCTGAATCCTATCACCTGCTGGCCTTCGTCAATCTGGTGACGAATGAGCAACTGGACGAATCAATCGAGCTGATGAAACACGCTATGACGCTTCAGCCGGGCGAGCCGCGATTCAGCAGCGTGTTGGCCCAGCTTTATATGCGCAAGCGTGATTTTAAGACCGCACGCCAGATCCTAGAGCCCATCGCACGCGAAGGCAGCAGCGCAGACCCGCAACTCACCGCGCAGGCACAATCAATCCTCCAAGCCATCGCCACTATCGAAGAGCACGAGGCCCGCTCTCAATCCCGCGCCGCCGATGATGAAAGTGGCGCGCAAGGTGGCGCGGGCGCACCCCAACTGAAACGGCGCGCAGACGGCGACGGCGCGACGGGCGAAGCCGGTTCGCAGGCTGCTTTTCAACAAACTCTCCTGCCCAAACGCGAGGGCGAAGAGCAGACGCGCGGCCAACTGCTGCGCATCGATTGCAACGCGCAGGGCATCACCATGACCATCAAGGCGGGAGAGCGCACGCTCAAGCTTCACAACAACGATCTGGCGAACATCAACTTTCTGACTTACACGACGGACATGCGCGGCGAGATCGGTTGCGGCCCACGCAACCCGACGAACCCCGTTATCGTCAGCTATCGCGCCGCCCGAAACTCGAAACTGAAAACCGACGGCGAAGTAACCGCCATCGCCTTTATCTCCAAAGAGCTTGACGCGATACAGTGAGTGAAAAGCCTGGTGGTAAGACTTTCTTTCAGAAGAGCGATGGAACAGGGGCGAAGATCAACTAGATCGCGCAGGCAGCCATCGAATGAGGGCTCCGGCGGCTGCGCCTGATTTAAAGTTGAGCAGAGATCGTCTATCGGCTATTGTGAACCGGAACATTTCACGCTGTCAGTCGTATTCTCTCAGTCGGAGGATGATCGAAATGAATAAACAGACCGCTAATACCGTCGCCACAATCCTCGGAGTTGTTGGCGTCCTCTTTATACTGGCGATGGCTTTCAGCCTCATGCCTAAAAACCTTGCTCTCTTCCTCGGCATCGCAAGCATTATCATCGCCGGGCTGGTACGAACTCTGGCCGTCAAAGCTTAAGCCTGGCCCATTGCGGGCTCATCACGAACGCGAGCTTTCCTTTTCAAGTCCTCTGCGTTGGCCGGAGGTTTATATGTACCGGCACGCATTGTTTACCTTTCTCCCTTAAGCGTGATAAGCGGTCAGGGCGTAGAAAATATTGACATCAATTCCTCACAGGAATATCTTGGC
>DATLMN010000251.1:0-2604 GCA_035537255.1 Pyrinomonadaceae bacterium
AGCAGGAACGCGCTCTCTCTCTTCTTTCCGAAGCAGAGCGCGTGACCGAGCAGATTGAATGGGCTTACAGGAAGTCCCTGGCCCTCGCGCACCTTGCCCTCAAACAAGCGGAAGCCGAGCGCACAAGTGAGGCCGCGAGACTTTTATTGCAGGCGCTTGAGACTGTCCGCGCGACGGAGAGCGAGTTCTACATGGCCCTGGCCTTAGCCCATCTCTCCGATGTCTATCACGAAACGGGCATCGAGATAGACGAGAAAGTCACCAACGTCCTGCGCGAGATCGTTATCAAGTTAGACTGACAGGAATTTTTAGAGTGTGAGGCTCTAGATGGTTAAAAGTTCAGCACCAATTGCAGTTGAAGGTTTAGAAGGTTGAAACTCACCACAGAGGCACAGAGGACACGGAGGATACACAGAGGCTTGAATTATTTCTCTGTGCTTGCTCTGTGCCTCTGTGGTGAACTGCCCCGCTTTAAATACTCAATGTAAATCTGCTCTAAGCCTTCTCCAATCCCGCGTATTTCTCGATCAGCTTTTTTTGACCAAAACCCGGAAAACTGACGGTCAGCTTGGCGGAATCGCCAGTGCCTTCGCGTCTGAGGACGAGGCCGCGCCCGTACTTGGGATGGCGCACGTGCGAGCCTGGGCTGAAATCACCGCCCGCTCCGGATGATGTGGGGCGTGACGTAGGGGAAGCGTTTGCTGCCTGTGCGCGCCGCTTGATCGTCGGTTGGTCCTGCTGTTGCGATCCCGTGTTGGATTGGCCCAACTGCTGGCCGCGCTTGCGGAAAAACTCCGCGATGGAATCGACGCTGTCATAAGTCTTGCCGGTGTATTTGGTGCGCTCCGTCGTCGCGCGACTCTCGCCGCGCAGGGCTCTTGCCGCGTGCTTGTTCTCAATCGTCGAAGAGTTCCGTGCGAAAGAGAGCCATGATGGCCCGCGCGAGAGGTCTTCCATCAAGTCCAGCGGCATCTCGTTTAAAAACTGCGAGGGCTCTGATGCCAGCTCTTCACCGTAAACGCGCCGCTTCATAGCATGGAGCACATAGAGAAATCGTTCGGCGCGCGTGATCGCTACGTAACAGAGACGGCGCTCTTCTTCCAACTCCGCAGGGTCTGTGGCCACGCGCGCGTGCGGAAAAAGTCCGTCCTCCATCCCGACGATAAAGACCAGCGGGAACTCTAAGCCCTTGGCCGAGTGCATCGTCATCAAAGTCACGGGAGCATCGCGCTTGTACTGGTCTGAGTCCGAGACGAGCGCGGCGTGATCTATAAAATCGCGCAGTCCGTCCTGCTCCTGCTGGTCATAATCGACGGCGGCGTTGACAAGTTCCTGCAAGTTCTCAAGCCGCGCTTCGGCTTCGTCAGAGTTCTCCGCCTTCAAGTGGTTGGCATAACCAGTATCGAGGATGGCCGCCTTGACGATGTCAGAGACGGGCGTCTCGGAAGCGTTAGCGTTGGTCGCGACCTTCACCAGCTCTGTGATGATGCTCTGAAAATTCCTGAGCGCAGACGTGGCGCGCGGCGTCAAGCCCTCGCCCTTGTCCGTCATGATCGCAATCGTCTCCCAGTGCGAGACGCCGTAATCCTTCGCGCGCCGTGCAATCTCGTCCAAGGTTTGCTTGCCCAGACCGCGCGGCGGTGTGTTGATGACGCGCTGAAGCGCTATCGAATCATGCGGATTGAGCGCGAGCTTCAAAAAGGAGATGATGTCACGCACCTCTGCGCGCTCGTAGAAAGAGAAACCGCCGACGATGTTATAAGGGATGCCTGCGCGACGGAGCGCCTCTTCAAAGACGCGCGATTGCGCGTTGGTGCGATAGAGAACGGCGGCGCGCAAGTCCGGCTCTCTGCGGCGATGCTCTTCAATTTTGGCGGCGACAAAGCGCGCCTCTGCTTCCGAATCGAACGCCTGGTAATAGCGTATGCGCTCTCCCGAAGGGTTCGCCGTCCAGAGTTGTTTGCCCTTGCGCTCCGTGTTATTACGCACGACCGCGCCCGCCGCATCCAGTATGTTCTGCGTCGAGCGATAGTTCTGCTCCAGTCGAATCACCTTCGCATCGGGATAGTGCTGCTCAAAGTTCAAGATGTTGCTGATGTCCGCGCCTCTCCACCTGTACACTGATTGATCCTCGTCGCCGACGACGCAGATGTTCTGTTGCTTTTCTGTCAGAAAGCGTATGAGCGCAAACTGTAGCGAGTTGGTGTCCTGGTATTCGTCTACGAGAATGTAGCGGAATTTGTCGTTGTATTTCTCGCGCACTTCGGGCACACGGCGCAGCAACTGGACTGTCTTAATCAAAAGATCGTCGAAGTCGAGCGCGTTGTTGTTGCGCAAGCGCTCTTCATAAAGACGAAAGACGCGTGCAATGGCGGCGCGCTTTTCGTCGCCGTATTCGACGCGTGCGGCGTAGGATGCTGCATCGTCGCCCTGCCGATTCTTCGCGCCGCTGATCGCGCCCTGCACGGCGCGCGGGCCAAGCTGCTTATCGTCGTACCCTAAATCCTTGATACAGCCCTTGACCAAGCGCTGTGAATCGTCCTGATCGTAGATCGTAAAGGAGCGCGTGTAGCCTTCTGAGAGCGCTTCTATGTGCTGGCGCAG
>DATLMN010000252.1:0-8263 GCA_035537255.1 Pyrinomonadaceae bacterium
CGTCGGCCAATTTCAACATCACGACCCTGTCCGTCAACTCGACGGCGAGCGTGACCATCACAGCGTTTCTGAACTCCATTCAGACTGCTGCGACGCTCACGCTCAATCCGGCGCCCGCGACGGCAGACACTGTTAGCATCAGCCTCGCGCAATACGAAACGTCCAAGCGCACACTGCGAGTCGAGGCGACAAGCACGCGCTCAACGGCCACGCTGCAAGTCTTCATCGCAGCGGGCGGTCAACTCATCGGCACTTTAACGAATAACGGCGGGGGCAAGTACTCGGGTCAATTCAACATCGCGACGAACCCGCAGAGCATCAACGTTCGCAGCAGTGCGGGCGGCTCCGCGACGCGGGCCGTTGTCGCCAAATAAAATATGAGGGGTGGTTAGGTTGGGCGGCGTTCTTCGTTACCGGCGGCAGTACGCGCGAAAAGCTCTTTCTTAAATAGCTCAATCGGACGGAGCATAATCTCCCGTTCCGAAAAAGAGATTCGACTTGCTCTAGCCTCACTGCCCTTCTTTTAGCGAAGCGGCATATCGCTTAGCAGACGCATCTTTATTTTCGCATCATTTGTTTGCCTTGAAACGAGATAATTTCGCCGGGTTTCATTTCATAAAAAGGTATCCGCAGTCTCTTAAGCTCGGCGGCAAAGATTTCTGAATTTTGAACGATACCCGGAAATGTAGCGTAGTGTTGCGGAATTGCCAGTTTGGCGCGGACAGATTTTGCAGCCCGCGCCGCCATTCGCGGTTCCATTCCGAAGTGGCCGCCGATATTGAGCAAAGCCAAATCCACTTGATATTCCTCACCGATAGTTTCCATGTCTTTGAAATATGCAGTATCGCCGGAATGATAAATGGTAGGACCATTCTTAATTATCAGGACAAACCCCGCCGGGTTTCCGCCGTAAGCTCTTTCCGGTTCGGTCACGCCCGCTTTCGGATTAAAAACACTGCTCGAATGAACAGCCGGTGTCATGGCAATCGTAACCTCGCCATCGGCAATTTGAATTTCGCCGCCGATTCCCATAATCGCGTCCGTTTCCGCCTGCTTACCGGGGAAACCGGCCAGCTTCACCAAATTCCCTGCCAGTTCGGGATTGCTAATCAGCACAGCCCCCGTCCTTTTGGCTATTTCAACCGCATCGCCTACATGGTCGCGATGACCGTGCGTCAGAAGAATGTAGTCGACTTTTGAAACGGAGGCTGACGGGTCTTTGCTGTCTTTTGCTTCAGGGTTGGAAGGGTTGCTGAGCCACGGGTCAATCAATAACACTTTGCCCTTGGGCGTAGTGATGGAAAAAGCCGCGTGCCCGAACCACTTGATTTTCGTTTCCTGCGCTGACGCTTGATAACCGAAACTGATGGCAAGAATAAAGAACGCTACAAAAAATCGGCATCTTTTCATAATTCTCTCCTCAAGAAATTATCGGCTGTAATTTGTGTTTACCATCTTAATCAATAAATCGCCGAACGCGCCTCTTCAGGCACAGCCGGATTGAGCAGAAAGACTCACGCCACGCTGTTAGTTGCGGGATGGATGACAAGGTTCAATCAATCTTTCACTCGTGTGTCTGTTGCCATCCAGTTTACTTCCCACGTCTTGCCGCCGTCATCGGAATATGCCTGCTCGAATCGGCACGAATCAGGAGTAATATCCGAGATAACAAAGCGAACCAGAATAGCCCGACCGTTAAGCGTTTCCTGATCGAAAAACTCGCCCCGCCCGTTTTTGAATTCGCCGATTGTGGGCTGAGCCAGCACGCCGCTGTTGACGTTGGCGAAGTTGAGGCTCCACTGGCGCGATTGTGGATTATAGAGACGCAGGCTCACTCCCTCAAAATGACCCGCCGGTCCGTCTGCAACCAACTCGACTAGATTAGCGCGACCGTTCATGACCTTGCGCACTATCGTTGTACCGTCATACTCGGCCCAAGTGGTGGAGCCGGTCAAGGGATTCAGTAGACGCCTGAGATGGGTTTTCCATGTGCCGATCTCGAAATCGAAATCGTGTTGCCCGTCCCGCCCGGAGTTGGCCCGCGGTGCGTTCACGCGCGGCGCAGCCGTTTGTGAAAATGCGACCGGCGGCAGACACACACAGCCAAGCATGCCCGCGAGCACGCAGGCCGTCATAAGTCGTAACACCCTCATCATCTTAACTTCTCCTGTTCTGTTATCCGAGCGACTATAAAAAAAACGTATTCGAGTCATCAGCAGTGCCCTTGGCGAATTTCCAGCCTGCGCGCCGCTTATTTGATATAAAAAGGTGGTTAGTTACAATATCCAATTTTGAGCAATGTGATATGACCACTTTGATGTCGTCGAAGAATCAACTGAAGGGGGGAGCTACCCTAATATCAGTCGACCGCAGAGCGCACAAGCCTATCTACAAACAAATCTATGCAGCCTTCAGGGCGAGAATCGTTCAAAGAGAACTACGCCCCGGTCAACTCGTCCCGTCGACGCGTGAACTCGCGCGTGAGTTGCGTATCTCCCGCTTTCCCGTTCTGAACGCCTACGCACAGCTTCTGGCCGAAGGATATTTTGAAAGCCGCGTCGGCGCGGGAACATTCATCGCGAGTTCGTTGCCGGAAGAATTGCTCCCTCAAACCCGCCCCACCGTAGTTAATCCCGCACCACAATTGCGGACCATCTCGGCAGGCGCTTCGACCTTGCCCAAATACGTCGGGCCTTCATGGACGCAACGCCTTGGGCCGTTTCAGGTGGGCCAACCGGAGTTGCAGGCGTTTCCGTTAAAGACTTGGTCGAAGCTGGTCGCCCGCCACTCCCGTAATATGCGGGCGTGTGATCTTCAATACGGAGACGCGATGGGAGCGGAGGCGCTGCGAGAAGCGATTGCAATCTATTTGAGGACATCGCGCGGCGTCCGGTGTGAAGCCGACCAGATCATGATTGTGAGCGGCTCGCAACAGGCGTTGGACATTACTGCTCGCGTATTGCTGAATCCGGGGGCGGCGGCGTGGGTTGAAGAACCGGGCTATTGGCTCGTGCATCACGTACTAAAGGCAGCGGGGTGCAAAGCCGTTCCTGTTCCCGTAGACTTAGAAGGATTGGATGTCTCTCTGGGAATAGAGTTATGCTCGAACGCACGCGCGGCTTTCGTCGCGCCGTCTCATCAATACCCACTCGGCGTTACGATGAGCGCCACGCGCCGACTCCAACTCCTGACATGGGCACAGGCCGCAGGCTCATGGATAATTGAAGATGACTACGACAGCGAATACCGTTACGAAAGTCCGCCGATTTCATCCCTACAGGGTCTTGATACTAACTCGCGCGTGATTTACATAGGGACGTTCAGTAAAATCTTATTCCCATCGCTGCGCCTTGGATACATCGTGATTCCACCCGACCTTGTCGACCGTTTCGCAGCAGTCCGTCAATCGATGGATTTGTGCCCGCCATCCATTAATCAGGCCGTGCTCACGGAATTCATTCGGGAAGGACATTTCGCGCGGCACATCCGAAAGATGCGGCAGATTTATGGGGAGCGGCGTCGAGTGCTGGTCAAAGAAATCGAGCGCGAACTCTATCCCTCCTGCACAATCGTGGGAGGAGAAGCCGGCATGCACCTGACGATTTTAACCGGCGGCGAGATTCAGGATAACGAAATCGTCGCGAAAGCTGCCGAAAGAAAATTGCAGCTTTCCGCTTTATCTCTTTCGTACGTGGGCGACGCGCCCCGCCAAGGCTTCGTTCTGGGTTTCGGTAACACACATGCGTCACAGATACCGGGAGCAGTACGGCTTTTGAAGAAACTTCTCAAAGCATAAGAACGACAAGCACCATTGAGTCTGTTCTAACTCATCAACGGTCACCCGCCCTTCCAGCGATTTCAGTTAGCCCTTACCGCCTATCACATCAGTCGCCATTTATGGTTGAGAAACAAGGCAAGGTTGTGGATTGTCCATAACTTTGAGCAGCATACATCTATGACGGCAGCAACGAGTTTTCAACCCGCGTGATACCGCATCGTGGATGGGCTATTACTTCCTGTTTTTTAGATATCGCAAAGGACTTTCAACCCGATAGAAACCCGATTGCTCGGCAAACTCATTCAAAAGCTTAGCATGCCCGACACCGTAAACGACGAGGATTCGGTCATTCGGTGCATCGGTGAGGCGAAGGATGTTGGCGAGAATCGTCAGATTTCTTCTATACCACCACGAAACATAATTTGCTCCGATATACTCTTTACCGCGTCCGAGACGTAAGAGGTTAAAATATCTTTGATTATCTATCTCGGTTTGAGAAGGTTGATTGACATAGATGAGTTGGTCAACGATTGACAGCGGTAGAAGCTTCGCATATTTCTCATCTATTTCCTTCTTTAGCTTTCGATAATGTCCTTTGAGAAAACTATCCATTTCGGCATCTCTGCCAGCATACTTTTCATAATTGATAGCAGGGTCATCCCAGAAATCACTCCAATCAACACAATAAACTTTCTTATGACCCGACTCTTTCGCCAGTCGAAAACCTATCTGGTCGATTTCGTTTTTTGTGAGTTGATAGCTTCCCGATAAGTATCGCTCGTAAATCTGCTGAGTCTTCGCGTCGTCCTCAAGGTCGCACTCAAGCACAATCTTGGTCGGTTTGAATTTTTTCAATTTCTCGACAAGTTCGACGACCTGCTTTTGTCGTTCGGGAGTTGTAATATCCGCGACTTTGGGATTCACCACATTATTTCCGGGAGTTCCCATGTGATAAGTCCCCAAAATAACGAGCGCCGGTTTCGTCCCGGCGTCCTGATCAACATTGCCAATTTGAGCCGTCACGACCGACGCCGAAAGAAAAGGAAAACAAAAAAGGAGTAGAAAGAACCTGCCATGTGATTTCATCGAATATTCCTCTAAATTAAGACCATCATTCGTAAAACACCGCTTGAATTATTTTTGTGGCAAAAGTTTTGGCGAATATTCCCTATCATTCCCGTGCGATTCCAGCGCTACACATTAACTTTATCTAATTGCAGGTATCAGACCCTATAGAGAGCGAGGCAAGAGTTAGCTAATTCGACTGCTGGTGGACCGCTCTCCCGGCAGTCGCTTAGCCCTGCATCTCGCCGGAGAGCAGCACCACTCGCCCACGGGCCGCAGGCACGCGCGCGAGCAAAGCAAATGCGACATCAGATGCGGCGATGGGCCTATAGTTGGCCGGAACGAGCGGGCCGAGGAGTTTGCTCACGACCGTCGTCATCTTCTCTGCCGGGCGCTTTGGCTGGCCGAGCGCCTCGCGGTCTCCCACAAGCAGAGACGGACGGGCGATGACCAAGCCATCGAAAGAGAGTCGAGCCAGCGCTTCCTCCAACTCACCCTTCACACGGTTGTAGAAGATGCGTGACTTCGCGTTAGCGCCCATCGCACTAACAAGGCCGGCGCGGCGCGCACCCGCGGCGAGCGCCGCGCTGGCGACGGCCAGATTGGCGTCGAAGTCCACGGCACGGAAGGCCGCTTGGCTGCCCGCCGCCTTGATGGTTGTGCCGAGCGCCAGATAGACCTCGTCGAGCGGCGGAAGCAGCGGCAGCGCGGCGAAGTCCACCACGTGCGAGGTGAGCTTGGGGTGCGCGACGCCGGGGGCGCGCCTGCCGAGCGAGTGGACGGACGTGACCGAGGCGTCAGCGAGCAGCCCTTGCAGGATGGCCCGCCCGACCAATCCGGTGGCGCCCGCCAGCGCCACAACCTTGGTCTGTGCCCTGTCCGGATTGAGAGTCGGCGCGTCCGACATTAGCGGCCCTTCTCAACCGCCAGCCTCCGGCGGAGTTGCTCGGCGGCGCGCTCGGCCAGTTCCTTACAGGCGTTCGGAGAGACTAAGGGGTCAGGCCGGACGCCACGCTGACGCCTCTCAAGGCGTTGCCAGAGACCCGACGCGTCCGGATGAGAGGTCAGCAGGATGTCGCACGAAGCGGCCCGCAGGAAAGCGAAACTCTTCTCGAAGTCCTGAACCGCCGTGGGGTACTCGCGGCTATCCGAGAAGCGGAAATTCTCCGCAGAGACAGGGGTCATGCTGTCGGAATAGACGAGGCTCAGGCAGCGCCTGCCTTCGCACGACTCCCATGTCCAGCTTGTTCCGCCGGGGGTATGGCCGGGGGTGAAGTGGGCTGTCAGTCTGATGTCGCCGACGCGCAGAATCTGGCCGTCGCGCAAGGTGTTGGCGCGCGGAATCAGCGCAACCGGCAGGATGCTGCCGAACTGCGGGTCGCCCTTGCCGACCCCACTCTTCGTCAACACTTCGACGCTCCAAGGGCTGGCCGCAACCTCCGCCCCGCTGAGCCGCTGCAACTCACTGATGCCTCCGCCGTGATCGAAATGCACGTGCGAGTTGACGATGAGTTTCACGTCCTCGATGCGGAAACCGAGGGAGCGAATGTTGGCGACTACCTGTGGGACCGACTCTGGGAGTGCGCCGTCGACGAGGACATGACCGGCCCTTGAGGTGAGCAGGATGGAAGTCAGGCCGCGAGGCCCCACGTAGTACGTATTGCCGCAAATGCGGAAGGGCTGCTGCGGCCTGTTCCACTCCGGGCAGTCGGCGCAGGACGAAGCCGGAGCACCAGTCTGCGCCGACGCCAGCGCCGGGAAGACGAGCAGCAAGGCGGCGAGCGCCACGGCAGTTATTCGCTTCGGAAAATGATTTCGCAGGCGCATGGACTCTGATTTATGTGAATCGCTCAAGCTGAATTTCTCCCGGCCACATCGGCTTTGTTCCGGATATTATCCCGAGTTCAAAAGGATACGGCAATGCCTTTTTATGTGACTACGCAGGGAGGGACCAGTAAGGACTGCTCTGTGTCAATCTTGAGTTCGGCGGAACACAATGAACTGATGCGTCGGTCTACGCAGCGGCAGAGTCGAAGTGGTTGTTTGCATGCAGCGGTGTTGGTGAAACAAAGTTCGGCTTTATCCATACAGGCACTTCACCAACGTGGATGCCCACGAGCGTGCGTCATTTAGCCACTTGCCGTGCGAGCACCTTCCAGTAGGATACCGGCAGCAGGCGCGCAATCGCCGACAGGAACTTCGCGTCTGACCCGACGAGGATTCTAGCCTGACGGCGCTCGATGCCCCGAACAATTGTCTCGCCGGCCACCTCCGGAGGTAGCCGCAGCAGTTTCCGGAATTGCTCGCGGCGACGCGCCACCTCCTCCATGCTCACGCCCGCCGGGACGCGTGCCTTCTCCGAGATGAAGGTGGCGACCCCGCCGGGGTGGACGACCGTGACGCCGACGCCCGAGCCTTCCAACTCGTGGCGCAGCGCCTCGGAGAACCCCCGCACCGCGAACTTACTGGCCGCATAGGCCGCCTGCTCCGGCGGCGCGACCAGCCCGAAGACGCTGGAGAGGTTTACGACGCGCGCGTCACCGCTCGCGCGAAGCAACGGCAGAAAGGCGCGCGTCATGCGCACCACGCCCCAGAAGTTGATTTCGAAGAGCCACTGGAAATCCTCTTCGGAGACCTGCTCGAAGGTGCCGCCCAAGGCGACGCCCGCGTTATTGACAAGGATGTCGACGCCGGGGTGAAGTGCTGCGACGAGAGATGGGAAGTTAGCCACTGCGTCGCGGTCTGCGACGTCTAGGCGGTGACAAGTAACGCGGACCCGGTAGTCGCGCACGAGGCCCGCCGTGCCGCTCATCCCGGCCTCGTCCACATCGGCCAGTGCGAGGTGGCAACCGCGACGCGCCAGCGACGCAGCAATCGCCCGCCCGATGCCGCCCCCTGCCCCGGTGATGACGGACGTACGGCCTTTCAGACGCATGCGCTCAGCCATGCCCGGCCACCTCTGCACCGGCGCGGCGTGTGCTCGGTGCCGCCTTGAATTCCATAGTGCCGTCGTCCACGCGCCCATACCGCATCATCGAAAGGTCCTTCACGTAGTTCTGGTGTAAGCGCCAAGGCGTCTTCGTGCCCTGCTTGGGGAGCGTGTGGAGCGCACGCCGCACGTAGCCAGAGGTGAAGTCCAGTATTGGTTCTTCCTCTAAAGATGGGTCGTTCGCGCGCGGCGTGCACTGCGCGTAGCCGTGCCGGTCCATGTAATTCAATAGGCGGCAGACGTACTCGGCTGTGAGGTCGCACTTCAGGGTCCAAGAGGCGTTCGTGTAACCGAAGGCCGAGGCGAGGTTCGGCACGTCGCTGTACATCATGCCCTTGTAGGCCATCGTCTTCGACAGGTCCACGGGCGCACCGTCCACCGAGAGTTGCAGGCCGCTGATGAGCTTCAGAACCAGCCCGGTCGCGGTGACG
>DATLMN010000253.1:0-10529 GCA_035537255.1 Pyrinomonadaceae bacterium
TTCGATTCGATCACACGTCTGGTTTCCCGAGGGACAGTTGTTGAGGATGTTCTGCCAGTCAGTAAAACCCTGCGGGTCGGGCTCGCGGTTGAGGAAGTCTATGTAATGCTGGCGCACGAAGAACGCCGTCTGGTCTATGGGATTGGCCGTACCCTCGTTGCCGTTATCCGTGATGGTGATCGTGGCGGAAGCAGTCGCTCCCAGACTAGCCCCGCCCGCCGGGTTCGACAAAGAGAGGTTGAAGGTCTCCGCTCCTTCCACAAAGACATCGTCCACAATGCTCATGGAAATGTTTTTGGAAGTCTCGCCTGCTGCGAAGCGCAGAGTGCCGACGGCGATCTTGTAATCGCAGCGGGCCGAAGCGATAGAGTTGGCGACGTTGCAGTTCTGTAATCCAGCCGCGTCGGAAGTCTGATAGTTGACCGTCACGGCAGTATTGATATTGCCCGTACGGTTGACGATCAAGTCGAACGAGCCGACTCCCTCTGACCGGCTGTAACTCGACTGGCCGAGTTGAAGCTGCGCATTGGCCGTGTATTGAATACGAAAGACAGCGCCCGACCCGCGCGCCAGATAGTACAGGCTGCCGTCCTGCGAGACCTGCAAATCCACAGGATTGGCGATGCCCGTGGCAAAGCCCGTCGCCGTATTCGTCGCGGGGTCAAGGCGGCGAATCCAGCCGCCGCAAAAATCCGCGAAGAAGTATTTGCCCACATAGTCCGAAGGAAACTGCACGTTCTGCGGATTGTAGAAAGCGCCGCCGGTGATCGCGCAGCCCGTCGTCGCGCTTGAGCCGTGCCCGTAAGAAAAGACGGGATTGCGAAAATTCGGATTGGCGCAAGAGCCTTCGCACGTGGGCCAACCGTAATTCGATCCGGCGATCCCGTCGTTGATTTCTTCTATCTGTGTCTCGCCGACATCGTTGATAAACATGCGGCTAGTGCCCTGCTGAAACGCGAACGTGTAAGGATTGCGCAAACCCAGCGCCCAGATAGCGCGGTTGTTTCCCACCGCCGTGTTGAAGAAAGGATTATCCGCAGGGATTGTTCCGTCCGTGTTGATGCGCAGTATTTTTCCCAGCAGATTACCGAGCGTCTGCGCATTCGCGCCGTTAGCATTATCGCCGACGGCTATATAGAGCCTGTTGTCCGGGCCAAAGTGCATCGCTCCGCCGTTATGATTGGTCGCGCCGCTCAAGGGATTCAGGTCAAGTAAAACGACCTCGCTGCCCGGAACGGCCGTGTCGCCGCTGGCCGTAAAACGGCTGACGCGATTGTGTACGGAGGGCGTCGTCGCCGTGTAATAGATATAAACAAAACCGTTCGACGAAAAGTTCGGATCGAAAGCGACGCCCAGCAGACCGCGCTCGCCTGCGGAGTCTACGGTCACTGTTAAAAAAGGTGTCGCGAGCAGCGCGCCGTTTTTGATTACACGCAATTGCCCGCTCTGCTGGCAAACAAAAATCCGCCCGTCGGGCGCAAACGCCATCGCCGTCGGATTGGTCAGGCCGCTCACCTGCGTTTCCGTAAATCCAGTGGGAAGCGTCGCCGCGCCGGCCGAAGATAAAAGGAAAGCTGTGAGGAAAAATATCAGCATAAAGCCGACAGCCGCGTGGCGGAAGAAAGATAAAACTCCTGATTGTCCTGCTCTATTTAACCGAACGGAACTCTCTTCAAAGCGATCTTGCAAAATCATAAAGCACCCCGGAAATAAATTACACGACCACCGCACATTCCATCCGTGGTCGCGAAGAGACGAATGGAAGACGGGGACTGCCTTGCCAATGTGTGGGGATATTCAGGGGGCGTGCTTATTTTATGAGAGTTCCGCCGCGATGCCAACCCAAAAATCATTAATGTGTTAATTCTGTGATTGAGTATTGCGGAAGTCGCTCACTCACCACAGAGGCACAGAGAACACGGAGGAAGCACGGAGGTTTGAATCTATTTAACTCTCTGTGCTCCTTCTGTGCGCTCTGTGTCTCTGTGGTGAGCCTCAAATGAGATTGTCGCTCAAATTGCGAAACAACTCATCACCTAAAATTCATTTTGTTATACGTGAGTGCTTGAAGTGTCCGCTTCGAGCTTGAAATTCGCGGCGCGCGCCAGTTCCTCAATCGTCGTAAAAAGATGCTCACGCTCTCGCTCATCCGTCGCCTGTCGGTAGGCCGTCATCAACTCTTTGAGCGAAGCAAGCTCTTTATAGAGCCCTGCGTTCTCAATCGGCGGCGTCAAATACGAGATCAACTCGGCGTAGGAACGTCGCTTGGCGATAGAGCCTTCGGACGGATTGTTGACGCTGTAGACGTAGACGTGCGGCAGCTCTCCGATCAGGCGATCCGGCCAGCACTCTTCAGAGAGCCCGACCTGTTTGCCGGGCATAAATTCCAGCGCGCCGTGCGTGCCGACGTGAATCACAGCATCGGCCAGAAAAACTTTTTCCAGATAAGTGTAGAGCGCCATAAAGCCGTGATGCGGCGCGCCGCTTCGCGCCATCAAGAGACGCATAGGGTCGCCCTCGTACCCGAAGGTCGGCTGCACGCCGAGGAAAACATTGCCGAGCATGACGCCCTGAATTATCAGCTCATCGCCGAACGAATTTATACGCCCAGGCGCTCGACCCCATTCCTTTTCAATCTCCTGGACGTATGGACACAGACGCCTGTACTCGTCCGTCGTCATGCGATAGACGACGTTGGCCGTGGCCGCGTACTCTTCGGAATTTCCGCCGAGCAGCATCTCTCGCAACTCATCAGGACTGTGAGGAACGTCAACCGTGTAACCGTCCGCGCGAAGGCGATGCAACATCTCCCACACGCTCGGGAAGACATCCAGATCGGCGGCCGTGCCGATGTTGCCCTTGTTGGGCGGAAAGCAGAAGGCCAGCAAAGCGACGCGCAATTCGGAGCGCGACGCGTTACGCAGATAATTCCAGCGTCGAAGCCTGCGCGCGATGCGGCGACAACGGTCTTTGAGCGGCAAGGGCGCTGTGCCCCCTGCGGGCATACCGCCGTAAACGAAAGGCTCTGTCGCGCCGTCCAGCTCCGGAATCGCGATCTGCATCCCGGCCTGCACAGGGTTGAGTCCCGTACCGGAAGCCTCCCACGCTTCGACTGTCTGCACGTCCAGACTGACAGCCGCACGGAAGGGTCTGTTCAGGTCAAGAAGATAAGCCGCTGCCGCTGCGCTATCGTTCATCGCCGGGCCGCCGACAAAACTAAAACCCGTCAGCGAGACGATCTGGCTGACGCGCGCTTTTCTTTGTCGCTCATTACTTGGCCCATCATCTTTCGCCGCGCCCCTTTTCTCTCTCTTTCCGCTTTTACCGTTCTTCTCGATAAAAAATTTTTCGCATGCCTCGCGATTATCCATCAGCGTCGAGATGGCTGGCACGACAGAGAGTCCCTCTGCTTCGATGGCGCGGATCAATCCGTCGTAATGCAGCCGCGTGTTGCTCACGATCTGCGGGCGCATCAACAGCAGCCCGATTGTTTCTTCGGGCACAAGCACGCGCGCGTTTCTTCGCCCGGCGCGCCGTTCGCTCCATTTGTGATATGCCTCGAAGGATTCAAACAGGGCTGGCGCGTCCGGGTGATAGATGGCGACGGACGGCATCGTCTCAGGCTGCGGCACGTGTATGTCGGCCTTCGCGACGCGATCAACAGGCACGTAATGCTTGATCGCATATAAGACCATCGAGCGAATATTTGCTGGCGTCGGTTGCAGGAAATAGCAGAAGAGGTATAGATAATGCTTAATGTCGCGGAGCTTTCCCGCCGAAGGCACGAAGCGCAACAGCCCCGGCAGATGATCTACGAGCCTGAGATACTGCGTATGGCTGCGCGATTTATTGGCCCGACCGGCGCGCGCCTGATCGCCCATCCACGAACCGACTTTTTCGATCAATCGACTCGCCCGGCCACTTTTTTTAGCAGCGGTTTGCGACGTGGCCGAATCGCCTTCCAGATTTTCCTTCGCCTCTGCCTTCGACGGACGGAACAGTTGGCCGAAGTCCAGTTGGCCCATGCGTGTGCGCCGCATCAGATCGGGCATGCAGTTGATGACGACGACTGCGCGATGATGTCTCTCGTACCGCTCAAGCACGGAGAGCAGGCGCACGGCGTTCTCTCCATCCATCACATGAATGACAAAGACCACCTCCGCGCATGCGAGGTCGCGCTCCACCTCCTGCCACTCGCCGTCCGTCAGGGCCAACCCGAAGTTATAAGCACAGATGCGCAGCTCAAGACTATAAGCACGATTGATCTCAGCCTCCGCCTGCCGAAGCGGAGCGAGAAGACTTGAACCGACATAGAGAACCGTAACGTTCAACCGTCTTACCTTTAACTGTAATTAACTGATCCGCTCAAGCGACGCCTTCGATCTGATCTTCTAACCCGGCGAAGATTTCTCGCAGGCGTTGAAGCATCTCTTCTTCCGCTTCCCAGAAACCGCGCCCTTCGGCTTCCAGTAAACGACCGACGAGCGAGCGCGCCGAGTGCGGGTTGAGACTGCTAAGCCTTGCGAGCATCTCTTCGTCTAGGACGAAGGTCTTCGCCACTTCGCTGTAGACCCAATCGTCCACGGCGTCGGCGGTCGCGCTCCAGCCGAAGGTATTGGCGACGTGGTTTTCGATCTCCGCAACTCCGCGAAAGCCGTGCTTGAGCATGCCCTCGTACCACTTCGGGTTCAGGGTCTTGGCGCGCGTCTCAAGCCGAACGGTCTCTTCGAGCGAGCGCACACGTGCGTCGCGCGTCAGGGTGTCGGAAAGATAGATGGCCGGGCGGGCGCTCGCGCGTTTCTCGACGGCCTTGGCGACGCCGCCCAGATATTCAAAGTAATGATCCACGTCCGTAATGCCGATCTCGAAAGTATCTATGTTCTGGTAAGCGGCCTCGACGCGTGCGAGCGCGCGATCCATCGCACGTCGCGCCTCGCGTCCCTCAAGGTTGCGCCCGGCGGCGGCGCGCCCGTAAGCGAAACACTTGCGCGTCACGAAGAGATCGCCGAGCGTTTCGCCGCGCTCCCACTGCGAATCCATCACCATAAAATTGACGTTCGTCCCGTAATTGCCCGGCGCATTCGAGAAGATGCGCAGCGCCGCTTCGTCAAATGAGCAATGATCCGCGCTCATCTGTCCAGTAACGTGATGTCGCAGATAATTCATGTCCGGCGGCTCGTCCAGAGCGGCGACCGCGCGCACGGCCTTGTCCAGTAGCTGTATCGTCGCTCCGAACAGGTCGCGGAAGATGCCTGAGACGGTCATCGTCACGTCTATGCGCGGGCGATTCAACTGTTCGAGCGGGATAATGTCGATTTCCGTTACGCGATTCAACCGGTCACGGCGCGGGCGCACGCCCAACAGCCACAAGGCCTGTGCCACGCCCTCGCCCTGCGTCTTGATATTGTCCAGGCCCCACAGCACCAGCGCCATCGCGCGCGGATAGCGCCCGTGCTCCGTCCTGTGACGCTCAAGCAAAGAGTTGACGACGCGCTCGGCCCGCGCATAAGCGATCTCTGAAGGCACTGTGTACGGATTGACCGCGTGAGTATTGCGTCCCGTCGGCAGGATGAAAGGATTCTGCACGATGTCTGCGCCGGGGCCCGGCTCTATGTACTGGCCGCTCAAGGCGTGTGAGAGAGCGTCAAGCTCTGTGTTAGTCTCCAACTGCCGCGAGATTTTTTCGAGCAGTGCGAAGACGGGGCGTGATTGTTCAGGCCCGACGTGCGCTTCAACTTGCAGCAAGCTGACGGCATCCTCAACGCCTTTTGAGATGAACAGCTCAATCGCCTGCGAGACTATTTCATCGACGCGCTCGCGTTCGCTGATGCGTGTCTCGGTCATGCTCCGGTCTTGAAGGAGTGACGCATATGGGCCAAGGCCCAAACCTTCCGCGATCAGGTCTGGCAGGGCGCGTGCGCCCACTTCCGGTCGATCAAATGATGCGACCATGCGCAGCATATCCGCGCGCGCTCCGGTTTCCGGCACGCGCCCGAAGACGTGCAGCCCCGTCGGTATCAAACGCTGCTCGATCTCCAGCAACTGTTCATAGAGCGCGAGCACGCGACGGTCTCGCTCCGACGGTGAAAGCTCTTTTGATGTGTTGGTCTTCTGATCGTTCACTGTACAGCACGCGCCAGTTCCGAGTATTGCGTTTCAATGTTTATTGCACCGGAAGAAAGCGAGACACAGCGCCCGCCTAGTTTATGTGCCAGCCTCTGTGCGTCGCCGTTCGAGACGAAACGGTTCTGCGCATCGACCACAATCGTCGTCACGTTCGTGCTTCTCAGTATTGTGCCCAAGCCTTCAAGCTCCTGCTCGATCAACCGCTGGCGCACACCTTTGTCGAACGATTCATTCTTTCCCAGAGGGACATTGCCACGGCCATCGGTGAAGATCAGAAGCACGACGCTTTGTGTTCCCTCCCTCGCGGCGCGCTTTGCTATCTCGACGGAGCTTTGGACTCCGGCCGAGAGCGGCGTTGCGCCCCCGACGGGCAGCGCGTCGAGCATACGGCGCGCGCGCGCCACACTACGGCTTGGCGATAACAGCACTTCAGCCGTCTGCCCGCGAAAGCTGACGAGCGCCACACGGTCGCGCCGGACGTATGATTGCTGTAGAAGTCTTGAGAGCGCGCCCTTCGCCTGACCGATACGGTTCAAGGCCATGCTGCCCGACGTATCAACGGCGAAGATAAAGAGCGTGCCAGCCTTTCGCTTGAAACGTTTATAGCGAAGCGCGCCGCTATCAATCAAGACGTGTAACGGTTGGCCCAAGTTAGTGTGAAAAGTTTTGTGTCCCTCTACTGATTCACTTCTACGAGCCCAGACGGTTTGCAGCACGGCGGCGCGCAGCGTCGCATCCAGAGCAATCTTCGATCCACTCTGCGTATCTATGACCGAACGCGCATAACGCCCGCGCTCGCGGTTGTAAGGGCTGCGCCCTTTGTTCATTGATCGTCCGGACGAAATCGATTGCGCCTTAGGTTTGTGCCCGCCCGTCAATGATCTTTGATCGAGCGAGCCGTCCGGCAATCGAGCGTCCTCCTGCGAGGCCGAAGCATTGTGAGTCGCGCCGTTATCCTGACCATTGCTTGAGCCGCCATCACGTTCTCTGCCAGCGCGACCACCGGCAGCGCCGCTTTTATTCCCGGTCTGACTTTTCGACGCGCTTCCAGCACCTTGCGGCTCATCATCTGCTTCGCCTGCTTCGTCCGTAGCGGCTCTGTTTTGTGCGGACTCTTTGTCCGGCTCGCGTGTTGGGAAAAGCTGTTCGAGCGCCGCATCTATGCGACTGCTGCCCGCAAGCTGTTCAAGCGGGTCGCGGCGCAGGCGGTGTGCGAGCGCCATCGCGGCCACGCGGCGCACATCTCTGTCGGATACTTCGCCTCTGCGCTCGAAGGCGGCCAGCGCCTTTGCGGCGCGCGCAATCGTCAGTTCTCCTCTGTGGCCGTCCACTTTGAGTTGCAGGCAGAGTTCGCTGATGCGGCGCAACATCGTGCGCGACAATTTTACGGAAGCGACGGCCTTGCGCGCTGTGGTCAGCCGGCGACGCAGGCTCTCCTGTTCGCCTTCCGCTTCGGCGCGAAACTTTTCCGGGTCGCGCTCGAAATTCTCACGCCGCTCGACGATCAGGACGCGCTGATCCAGCTCATACACGGTTTTGATCTCGACGTAGAGGCCGAAGCGATCAAGCAGTTGCGGACGCAGCTCGCCCTCTTCGGGATTGCCGGAGCCGACGAGGACGAAGCGCGATGGATGCTCAACGGAGACAGATTCGCGCTCGACCACATGACGACCAGTGACGGACACGTCCAGCAGCAGGTCGACCAGATGGTCTTCCAAAAGATTGACTTCGTCTATATAGAGAAAGCCCCTGTTGGCGCGCGCCAGCAATCCAGGCTCGAACGAGTGGACGCCTTCGCGCAGAGCGCGCTCAATATTGATCGTACCGCAGACGCGATCTTCGGTCGCGCCGAGCGGAAGATCAACCACTGGCACATCGATGCGTTCGCCGCCGAGCTTGCCTTTCGACGTGAGAGTGGCGGCGCACGCGTCGCAAAGATTGATGGTGTCCTTCGGGTCGCAGTTAAAGACGCAATCGCGCACTCTTTGAATCGAGGGCAGGAGGTCCGCCAGAGCGCGCACGGCCGTCGATTTACCCGTCCCGCGATGGCCCATCGCCAGCACGCCGCCGACATTCCTGTCGATCACGTTTAAGAGCAGGGCGAGCTTTAGCTCTTCCTGTCCAACGACCCTCGTAAAAGGATAGACGGGAACGGTCGAGCGAGCAAAGGGCTGCTTCTTTACGGACGAGGCTAAGCTGTTCTTCATCTTCAATGGGCTCGGGAGTGGCCGGAGCTTGCGGCTATGAATTTTGCCGTCCGGCGCTGGATGCGTTTTTCGCTTGACGCTATATCTTTTAACCTAAATGCGGCGAGAGCGGCAAGCACTGTTCGGGAAGCAGTGCGTCGGTTTGGGCAATTGAGTATGTAACTCATAAAGATTCATCAACGCAGATACAGTGGATACGGAGGATGAATATTGAACTCACTGTGCAACCTGCGGGCATCCGTGGGGAGTCTCAATATAGCGGACAATCAATTTCAAATTCTCCCAATGCTGTGCGTAGGAGGATGGATGACAAAAGCTTTCGTCTCGGCTATGATGCCGAATGTCTAATCTGTAGATCATGGCGTCCGTGGCTTAGGCCGGATGATTTAATGAACCGGCCAGACGGAACTGCCCTCATACCGTTCATCAAAATCAATGTCTGCTATAGAAGAAACCAAAGAAGACGCAGTAGTTTCACAGGCAGTCAAGACTGGTAAAAGCGGGTCTCAGTTTGCGCCCGTCGCGTGGCTGCTCAACCTTTTAAGCTCCGTGCGCTTCGGCGTAACGCTGCTCGTCCTGCTCGTCATCGCCAGCATGATCGGCATGCTCATCATGCAGCAGAACGTCGAAGGCTTTGACAAGTACTACGCGGAGTTACAGCCGTCGCAGAAGCTGCTCTACGGAAGCCTCGGCTTCTTCGACATCTATCACGCGTGGTATTTCAACGCGCTGCTGCTGGTGCTTTCGCTCAATATCATCCTCGCCTCGATTGATCGCTTCCCGAAGACCTGGAAGATCGTTTCGCGTCGCAAGATTGAAGCTGGTCGCGTCTGGCTGCAAAGCCAGCAGGAGCACGCGGAGTTCGTCATCGAAGCGGGAACACAAGCCGAAGCGCAAGAGCGCGTCGCGGCCACTATGCGTAAATTCAGACTAAAGCCCACCGTCACACACAAAGATGGGCGCGCGTACGTGTACGGCGAGCGCGGCGCATGGAATCGTATGGGCTATCTGGCCGTGCATGTGGCGCTGCTGACGATTTTTACCGGTGGTTTTCTGACCGCGCAATTTAGCCGCGATGGGCAGATGCCGCTACAGCCCGGCGAATCCGCCACAGAGATGCGCAACCTGGCCTTTCAACTGGACAAGGTCGCGCAAGTGCCTGTGCCTCTGCCCTTCACTGTTGAATGCACGGACATTCAGCAGAAGCTGATTCGTAAAGACGGCTCGATTCTGCAAAACAATACTATAGACTGGCTGACGTGGATTAAGATCAAGGACGAAACGGGCGAGCGCGAAGCCCTTGTACATCTCAACAAGCCCTTCGATTATCGCGGCTATCGTTTCTTTCAGGCGAGCTTTATCTCCTTCGGACAGGCGCGCCACATTACGCTCAAACTGACGCCGACCGACGGCAGCGCGCCGCAGGAAGTGACGATCAAGCGCGACGGCTCGGGCACGCTTCCCGATGGAACGCGGATTGACTTCGTAGATTTTCAACCTGATTTCACGATTGGCGAGGGAGGCCGCCCAGATTCGCAAAGCGGCGATTACAATAATCCTGCGGCCGTTTTGAAGGTCACCACGCCCACGGGCGAGCAAAAGACCGTCTATGCCTTTGCGATGGAGTTGCCCTCGGGCGCGCCCGTCGGAGCGCCGTTCGGCGGCTACAAATACCGTCTGGCAGATTTCGAGAAAGTTCCGCTACAGCATATTCTCTCGATCAACAAAGACCCCGGAAAGATTCCCGTCTACACAGGTTTCATTCTTCTGTTGTTCACGCTCGGAGCAGTCTTCTTCTTCTCGCACCAGCGAGTCTGGGCCATGATCGAAGAGCGCGAGGGCGGCGCGAGTGGGTATGCGGTCGTCATGGGCGGCAATTCAAATCGCAACAAGCTAGGCTTTGAGGATACATTCAAAAAACTGGTCGGCGCATTGGGCGGACAAAATAAAGAGGTAGAGCAATCATGAGTGAGGTTATGGAACAACCGGCGATGACGGGCGCGACGAATTTCGAGTTGAAGTCCAGTCTGCGCTCCTATCTGCCCGCGATACTCACCATCACCGGCGCGCTGCTGATGGTCGGCCTGCGGATTCAATTCGGCGAGGGACGCTTCGTATCTGACGGCGCATTGATGATGCTGGCGCTGGCCTGTTACCTGACCGCCGCCGTCTTTCACCTGATGAATCTCTATGCGC